>NZ_BAABJZ010000075.1:0-29810 GCF_039543565.1 Ferrimonas pelagia
TACTCAATGAATACTGAATAAAACGTGTGTTCACTCAATAGGCATTAAGAAATGATGATTTCTCAATCCTGCGTGAGTGCCCACACAGATTGTCTGACAAATTGTTAAAGAGCTGCTCTTGCGAGCGTTGCTTCGTTGCCGAAGCAGGTGGCGTATTCTAGTGAATTCGCCGCGGTCGTCAAGTCTGTTTTTCAACTTTCTTTCTAACCGTTGTTTTGTTGACCAAGCTGCTCGTTAACCGCGTTGGTTACCTCGCTGTGCCCCGTCGACAGATGCGCATTATAGGGAGGCGAACTTTTCCCGCAACCCCTTTTTAGCGCTTTTTTGTCTGACTGGCGAAAGCCCCAGCGTATACCGGCTTACCCCCAGTGTTATCCACAAAAAAGCGCGCTTGCGCGCGCTTTTTGCACAGCAGGATAGTCAGTTTAGCTGCCATACACCTTTTGTGCAGGCTCAGCTTGTTCAACCAAGCTATCCACTGCCGCTCCGATCTCCTCCGGCAGCCAACGATCGCCTTTATCCTGCTCCGGCCCTTTGCGCCAACCGTCGGCGATGGACAGCTTGCCACCTTCGACTTCGAACACTTTGCCACTGATGTGGGCAGACGCATCAGACGCCAACCAGACAACCAGTGGGGCAACGTTTTCCGGTGCGTAGTAATCGAAGGCCCCCTCTTTCGCAGACATCATGTCGGCAAACACCTCTTCAGTCATGCCGGTGCGGGCCGCCGGTGCCAATGCATTGGCCGTAATGCCGTAACGTGCCAGCTCGGCCGCTTGCACCAGAGTCAACGAGGCAATGCCGCCTTTCGCCGCGGCGTAGTTGGATTGCCCGATGGAGCCCTGCAGTCCGGCCCCGGACGAGGTATTGATGATGCGACCGCTCACGGCGTTACCCGCTTTACTTTGCGCGCGCCAGTATTGCACCGCATGGCTGGTGATACAGAAGTGGCCTTTCAGATGCACGGCGATCACCGCGTCCCAATCCGACTCACCCAAACTGGCGAACATACGGTCCCGGCAAATACCGGCGTTGTTCACCACCGCATGCAACGCGCCGTAACGCGCAACCGTTTCTTTTACGATCTCGGCGGACTGCTCGTAGTTGGTAATGTCGTGGCTGTCCGCGACGGCATCGCCGCCGTTATCACGAATTTGCGCCACTACGGCTTCCGCCGCTTCCAGGTTAATGTCGTTGACGACGACTTTGGCACCGGTGTCGGCAAACGCGTGGGCGTACGCGCGACCTAAGCCGCCCCCAGCGCCGGTAATGATGACGACGCGATCCTGACAAATTGCCATGGTGTTACTCCTTATATAGAAGGAGGGCAAATCGGCCTCCCCCTGACTGTCCGTTATATGCGTTCGATGATGGTGACGTTGGCCTGACCGCCGCCTTCGCACATGGTCTGCAAGCCGTAACGGCCGCCGGTGCGCTCAAGCTCATGCAGCAAAGTGGTCATCAGTTTGGTGCCGGTCGCTCCCAATGGATGGCCCAGGGCAATGGCGCCGCCATTGACGTTGGTTTTCTCGTGGGGATATCCGGTCTCCTTGAGCCAAGCCATCGCCACGGAGGCAAAAGCTTCGTTGATCTCCACCAGATCGATCTCATCCAATGTCATGCCTGCTTTGTCCAAAGCGTATTGCGTTGCCCGAATGGGGGCCGTCAGCATCCAGATGGGATCTTCCGCCCGCACGCTGATGTGGTGAATGCGGGCGCGAGGCTTGAGCCCGTATTGCTTCAGTGCCTTCTCCGAGACGATCAACATGGCCGAGGCCGCGTCGCAGGTCTGTGACGCCACCCCTGCGGTGACTTTGTCACAACCAAACAAGGGCTCTAGCTCCGCCATCTTTTCCAAGGTGGTATTGCGCGGCGTCTCATCGGTAGTGACGCCCGCCAGCGGCACGATCTCCCGCTCAAACCGGCCCGACTCGATGGCAGTTAATGCCCGGCGGTGGGATTCCAGTGAGAAGACTTCCAACTCCTTGCGGGACAGCTGCCATTTATCGGCGATCATCTGAGCCGAATTGAACTGAGTCGGCGGCGTGGAACCATAGCGCTCGACCCAACCGGTCGAGCCGGTGAAGGGATCGCTAAAGCCCATGGGCTCGGCGGCGATCATCGCCGAAGAGATGGGGATCTGGGTCATGGTCTGGACACCACCGGCGATCACCACATCCTGGGTGCCACTCATCACCGCCTGCGCGGCAAAGTGCACGGCTTGTTGCGACGAACCGCACTGGCGATCGATGGTGGTGCCCGGCACCGCGTCATCCAGTCCGGCCGCCAGCCAGCAAGTGCGGGCGATGTCACCAGCCAGCGGACCTATGGTGTCCACTGCACCGAAGATCACATCATCATAATCCGCATCGGGAATGCCATTGCGCTCGACAATCGCTTTGAGTACGTGGGCGCCAAGATCAGCGGCATGAATGTGCGCCAAGCCACCCTTACGGCGGCCGGTTGGCGTGCGGATCGCGTCCACAATATAGGCTTCAGCCATGTTCGATATTCCTTATCGGGCCCGCCGCATTGGGCGGGCCTGCTACATATATAAGAGGAGAGACGGTTTAGAAGCTGGCACCGGCCCCTAAGGCGGCGCCCTCTGCGAGGATGGCGGATTTGATCCGCACCTTGTGGGTGCCCTGATCGCCATAGCTGGCGTCCATCGCCCAACCGGCTTTCATGAAGATCTGCAGATCCACTTCCCAGGTGTACCCCATGGCGCCGTGCGCCTGTATGCCATTCTTGGCGGCGGCACGCACCGCTTCGGAGGCCACCAGCTTGGCGTGGGAGACCGCCAGCGCCGCGGAAGCCTCCCCGTTGGCGATATCGTAAGCCGCTTTGATCAACGGCGGACGAGCAAACTCCACCTTCACCGCCACGTCGGCCATCATGTGCTTCACCGCCTGGAACGAGCCCACCGGCTTGCCAAACTGCTTGCGTTCATAGGTGTAGTCGACGGTGACGTCCATCATGCGTTTTGCCAGGCCCAGTTGCTGAGCGGCCACACCCAAGGCCCCACGGTTAAAGGCGTTTTGCCACAACAGCGCTCCGGTTTCTGCGTCCGCCAGCTTGGTGGCATCGCTGGGCGTCCACTGCACACTGAACAGACGACGACTGGGATCCACCGAAGGATTAGCCTCCAGCGTCACATCGACGGCCGGCACACCGTGCACTTCGCCGTTGTGGGCCAGCAGCAACAGATCCGCCATGTGAGCGTCCGCCACCAACAGATTGTCCGGATGCGCCACCGCCACCCGGGCGCTGCCCTCGGCGATCTGCGGCAACCAGTCCTGCTTAAAGCCTTCGTGGGCATCGTCCAGCTCGGCGATCAGCGGGATCGCCACCAGCGCGGTTTCCACCAGCACACCCGGCATGGCGGCATAGCCACACTCCTGCGCCAGCAGCACAAAATCCAGGGCATTCATGCCCAGACCGCCGTATTGCTCAGGTACGGTCATCGCGGTCAGTCCCAGCTCCGCCAGCTTGGGCCAAAACTCGGGAGAGCGACCGCTGTCGGTGTCCCACAAACTGCGGATGTGCTCCGGCGTCATCTCATTGGTGAGGAACGCTTTGACGCTGTCGCGGAACATCAGCTGGTCGTCATTAAAAGTAAAGTCCATGGCCGATCCTCCTTAAGCCCGCGGCATGCCAAGCATCCGCTCGGCGATGATGTTGCGTTGAATTTCGTTGGTGCCGGCATAGATCGGCCCGGCCTGGGCAAACAGGAATCCGTCCAGCCATTTGCCGACGCCCTGCGCCGCTGGTGCATGGGGCCACAATTCGGCGCAGGCACCGAGGATGCTCATCGCCGCTTGGTGCATGCTTTGATCCAGCTCAGACCAGAAGATCTTATTGGTGGAGGACTCCGGGCCGATCTTGCCACCCTTGATCAGGCGCGACGCCGTCATATAGGTTGACTGGGTATAAGCTTCCGCATCCAGATAGGCGCGCATCACCGCTTCGCCGATGGCGGGATCGCGATCCGCGCTTTCCTGGTTGGCCTTATACAGTTCAACCAGGCGGCGGGCGGTTTCCTGGAATCGGGCCGGCGAGCGCAACATCAAACCGCGCTCGAAACCGGCGGTGGACATGGCCACGTTCCAGCCATTGTTTTCCCCACCCAGCACGTTCTCCACCGGCACCTTGACGTTGTCGAAGAAGATCTCGGCGAAGCCCGGTAGGCCATCCAACTGAGGGATCGGTTGCACTGTCACACCCGGTGCATCCAGCGGCACCAGAATAAAGGTCAGCCCTTTGTGACGGCTGGAGTCGGGATCGGTGCGGAAAATGCCGAAGGTCCAGTCGGCCCACACGGCGCGGGTCGACCAGGTCTTCTGGCCATTGATGATGTAGTGATCGCCCTGACGCTCCGCCTTGGAGCGGATGGCTGCCATGTCGGAGCCGGCACCGGGCTCAGACCAACCCTGTGCCCACACCTCTTCACCGGTGGCCATCTTCGGCAGGAAACGCGCTTTATGCGCTTCGGTGCCGTACTCCATCAGAGTGGGCCCGAGCAGGAAGATCCCGTTCTGGTTCACCCGCATCGGCGCGCCGCTGCGGTAATACTCCTCTTCAAAGATCAACCACTGGATCAGATCGCAGCCGCGACCGCCCAGCTCCTGGGGCCAGGTCACCATGCCCCAGCGGCCTTCATTTAACTTGGCTTCCCACTCACGATGTTGGGCAAAGCCTTCCGCAGTGTCGAACGAGGCCAATGGCTCACTGGGAACATTTGCCTCCAGCCACTGGCGCACCTCGGCCCGAAAGGCCTGTTGCTCTTGTGTGTAATTCAGATCCATGGCCGTCTCCCTCTGCGATCCCATAGCGTCACTGCTTGTTGTCAAACTGCGCGTCGCGCTTCTGCACAAAGGCATCGCGCGCTTCCTGCGAGTCGGCCACCCGATAGGCTTCCAAGGTAAAGCCCTGCTCGGAGCGGTATTTTGCTTCCAGATCGCCATCCTCGATGCCGGTCAACGCCTCTTTGGCCAAGGCGATCATCGCCGGGCTCTTCTCAGCAATTTTGGTCGCGATCTCCCTTGCGGTTGCCAACAACTCGGCCCGTGGCACCACCCGCTCGACCGCACCGAGGCGATACGCTTCCTCGGCGTCGATCATCTCGCCGGTGAAGTACATGTAACGCACCTTCTGCACCGGGAACATGCGCTGCAGATGCGCACCGCCGCCCATGGCACCACGATCCACTTCCGGCACACCAAAGGTGGCGCACTCAGACGCGACAATGATGTCCGCCGCCCCGGAGATCCCGATCCCGCCGCCCAGCACAAAGCCGTGTACCGCCACGATCACCGGCTTAGGGTTTAAGTGAATGGCGGCAAAACTGTCGTAGTTGCCCTTGTTGACCTTGACGATCAGATTGTCATCCTGGGCCAGCTCCTTGATGTCGACCCCGGCGCAGAAGCCCCGCCCTTCGGCGGCGACGATGATGACGCGCACATCGTCATTCTTGCCCAGCGCTTCAATCTCGGCGGCGATATCGGCCCAGCCCTGAGAGCTGAATGCGTTGACCGGCGGGTGGTTAAACACCAGCTCGGCAATGCCCGCTTCGATGTTGACGTTATATGGCTTGGTCATAGTCTTGTCCTTGAACTTTACGGGCACACAAAGCATCCAGCCTTTGCTGCGCTTCTGCGGCGATGCTGCTCACCAGCTGCTCGCAGGATAAAAGGGAGTCGATGGTGCCGGCGATCTGACCCGCGGGCAGAACGCCTTCACCGGGCTTGCCGTCCACCATGGCTTTTTGGATCACCATCGGCGCATTGGCCGACATAATGGATTGCGCCGCCGTCATCTCACCATCACCGCGCATCTTCAGCGCGGCGCTGATCATCTGACCGATGCTCATGCCGCTGTGCTGGCGATAGGCCAGGCCGCTCTTCATCGCCAAAAGCAAACGCTGCAGGCCACTAGCCTTCTCCAGACGGGCGAGAAATTCGTTCATGATCATCCGCTGCGGCATGCCATCGATGGCGCGGCTGACGATAATATTGGCCGGGCTGTTGGAGCTGACGTAGCGATCCAGCGTCGCCGCAGGCACCGGACTCTCCTTGGTCATCAAGAAACGGGTGCCCATGGCAATGCCTTCGGCACCATAGGCCAGTGCCGAGACTAGGCCTTTGCCATCCTTGAAGCCGCCCGCCGCGACCACGGGCACATCCAGCACTTCCACCACCTGAGGCAGCAGAATGGAAGTCGGGACCGAGCCGGTGTGACCACCGCCCTCGCCGCCCTGAATGGTGACCGCATCGGCACCCAGCTCCACCGCCTTGATGGCGTGCTTGAGCGCACCGACCGTCGGGATACACACCACGCCGGCATCTTTGAGCTGTTTGATCATCGCTTTGCCCGGCGAGCGGCTGTAACTGACCGCGCGCACACCGTGCTTGATCACCAATGCGACGATCTCATTGGCGTTGCTCTGATACATATGGAAATTCACGCCAAACGGCTTGTCGGTTTTGGCCTTGGTGTCGAGGATCGCCTGTTCCAGCAAGTGCGGCTCGATGGTCGCCCCCGCCAGAAAACCGAATGCACCCGCATTACAACTGGCTGCCACCAAATTGGCATCGGCGACCCAACCCATGGCGGTCTGGATCACCGGCAGTTCGCAACCGAGCAGATCGGTCAGCCGGGTTTGCATGGAAAAACTCATGATCCCGCTTCCTCTTTGGCTTGTTTACGCTGCGACTCGGCCATCTTCTTGCCATCGAAGCCCGCCAGACGATCGCCGGAGATCTGCTCGTTGTGGACGTGGGCAAAGTGGTGCAGGCCAAACACCATGTCCATGGTGCTGCGCTTGCCCATGTTGTCCTCGGCGTTGTTGACCGCCTGCTTGGTCAGCTGCAGACCCAGCCGCGGCATCTGCGCAATGCGGTTGGCCACATCCAGCGTTGCCACTTCCAGCTCCTCGCGGGGCACCACTTTATTGAGCATGCCCATCATGTAGGCGCGATCCGCCTTCATCCGCTCGCCGAGGAACAGAAACTCCTTGGCGATGCGGGGATTGAGTTCGTGGGCGTGGGCGAAGTACTCCACCCCGGGAATGCCCATGCGCACCACGGGATCCGCATAGAAGGAGTCTTCGGAGGCGATGATCAGATCGCACACCCAGGCCAGCATCAGCCCCCCCGCCACGCAAGCGCCCTGCACCATGGCGATGGTGGGTTTGGGCATATCCCGCCAGCGGCGGCACATGCCCAGATACACTTCCTGCTCCCGGGCGTAGAGAAACTCGCCGCCGGGTTTGTCGGTATGGTCGTACCAAAGGCTGGTGCGATCGAAGGTTTGATCTACGTCCCGTCCCGGTGTGCCAATATCATGGCCGGCGGAGAAATGCTTGCCCGAGCCCGCCAGCACGATCACCTTGACGTTATTGTCGTCACAGGCACGCTTAAACGCGGCATCCAGCGCGTAGGTCATTTTCGAGTTCTGGGCGTTGTTGTACTCGGGGCGGTGCATGGTGACGATGGCCACCTGATCGCGCACTTCGTACAGCACCACTTCGTCGATCGTTTCCACAACTTGCGTGTCCATCGTCATGCTCCTTTAAGCGGCGGTCAGGCGACGATCCCCTGGGGGATTGTCCTTGAGCTGACGACTACGCAGGTTGTGCGGATCCATCCGGGCGATGATCTCAAGCTGCGCCTCGGTGGGTGCCGGCGTCTCCACCACAGTCTCGGCGATGGCAATCGGGAAGCCGGTGGCGGCGATCACCTGCTCTTGGGTTACCCCGGGGTGCAGGCTGATCAGGCGCAGCTGATGGTTCGGCCCGTTCCAATCCATCACGCACAGATCGGTCACCACCAGGCGAATATCGATGTCATCCAGCTGATAGCCCTTGGGCAAACGTGCCGGGTTGTAACCGATGGAGGCCACCAGATCGCACTCCCCGGCGACGAACACCCGGGTGTTGTGGGTGGGGACGAAGAAGGAGTTGGCGTGGCTGATGGAGTTGCCGGGGAAACCACGTACCCCGAGCATCTGCACCTTGGGCTGGGCGTACGTGCCGCCCAGCGCGGAGATGTTGGCCTGGCCGTATTGATCGATCTGGGTCGGGCCGACCATGGCGTGACGCTTGCCGCTCCAGACGTTGTCGAAGATCCGGGAAAAGCCCATCCAGGTTTCGTTCTTCTGGACAAAGTCCTCGCCGCGAGCGCCCAGCGGGTTGGGCTCGGACAGCAAGTAGGCTTCGGAATCCGTCATCATCAGATCCGGATTGTCGGTCAGCATCGACAGGCTGGCGGCGATCCGCGGCAGCACACCAATGCCGGTGGCCAGCACTTCGCCGTCGTGTTTAAAGGCTTCAGCCGCCGCGACGATCATCAGCTCGGCCAGGGTATAGCTCTTAGCCGTGGTATTTGCAGTAGTCATAATTCGCTCCCAACTCCAATTAATACGTGGGCAGCGGCTGCTGCAGGATGGCTTCCAGTCCGCCCACGGCGGCTTGGTACTCGGTTTCGTCTTTGTCTTTGATAAAGGCGTTAAAGTAGCCTTCGAAGCCGCCGTCTTTGGCGGAGGCGTTGTAGGCCTTAAAGTGCGCCACATCGAAGCCATATAACGGCGCGCAGGAGCTAGGATGGGCGCCCCCGGGAATGTGGACAACGCCCGTGGTCAGGCTGCGCTCCCACAGCACGGTGCGCGCTGCCGCGTCGGAGGCGAAGTGGTCAGCCTCCACCAAATTATCGGTACTGACAAACGCCTGATCGGCGGCGCGGACCATCCAATCATCCATATAGTGATCCGGACCGGAGATCTGACAGACTCCCCTCGTATCGGCATGATCCACATGCACCAGCGCCGCATCCAATTTCAGAGCTGGCATGGCCACCCACTCTTTGTCGTCATAGGGGCTGTCGATCACTTTCAGATCTGGGTTCACCTTGATGACGTCGGTGCCCAATCCCAGATTGGTGGGGATGTAGGGGCAGCCCCACGCCGCGGCGCGCAGGCCCAGCAGCATCATGCCTTCATCAATTTCCATCACCTCGATGGCCGCGGTTTGGCGGGCCTGACGGAAGTAGGGCTCCAGCGGAATGAAATCCAGGGACACAAAGGCGAACACCAATTTCTTCACCTTGCCAGCCGCACACAGCATGCCGACATCGGCCCCCCCGTAGGCGACGATGGTCAGATCTTTCAGATCGGAGCGCAGGATCTCGCGGATCAACGCCATCGGCTTACGCCGTGGCCCCCAACCGCCAATGCCGATGGTCATGCCGTCATTCAGTTGGCTAACCACATCGGCCGCGCTCATTTGCTTGTTCTTTTTCGCAATGCTCATTGAGGTACTGCTCCTGATCTTATTGATGGCCGACGCTAAAGTCGTGACCCCAGTGGCTAACCACTGTGCTCTCAAACGTGGTGTGGGTGTCCCAGTCCACCACCAAACCGCCGCAACCGTATTCCATGTCGAAGCCGGATGGGGTGCGCATGTAGAAGGACACCATTTCGTCATTGGTGTGCTTGCCCAACGTGGCGGTGAGTTTGACGTTGTGGGCGTTCATTCGATCCATCGCCCGGCCCACTTCATCCATATCGGACACTTCCAACATCATGTGGACGCATCCGGATGGGATGGGACATTCGAAGATGGCCAATGAGTGGTGCCGGCTGTTGTTGCAGTGGAGGAAATGCAGTCGCTTTTCCGGCTCCGCCGGATCCGGGGTAAAGCGCACCTTCATCAGATCCGACAAGCCAAAGCCCATCACCTGGGTGTAAAACTCAACCCCTTTGTCGAAGCTCGGTGTTGGTAACACGGTATGGCCCAAACCCAAACCATCGGTGATGAACGCCTTCACGCCCACCGGTGAGATAAAGCGGGCGAAATCCTGTGCCGGACCCCAGAAGAGTTCGTGGGTGTTGCCATCGGGATCCTGAAAAATGGCCAGATCCTGCACCTGGCGCTGGGCGATCTGGGCCTCACTGCCTCGGATCACCGGAATGTCGGCTTGGGCCAGCTCAGTCAGTGCCTGTTCAAACGCCGCGCCATTGGCCACTTCCCAACCGGAGGCACCATAACCGTCACGATCCGACTGACGTACCAAAATGCGGTAGGGGCGATCGTCCATCTTGAGGAAGACCACATCGCCGTCCGGCGCGATCTGGGCGGAGTTCGGCGCCTCCATCATGCCCAGTACCTGGGTGCCGTATTCGCGCCACTGATTGATGTCGGTCGAATCTGCGATCACGTAGCCGAGTCCACGAATGTCCATGTTCTGTCCTTGTGCCGTTGGGAGCCCACTGAAGGGATCAGGTTCAAATCGATAACCGCTTTCTGCCAGAGCACCCCCTGGCCGGTTTTTCATGATTTTTCTCTATGTAGGGATTTAATCGGTTAGCGGCAACAGGTTCATCGTCCAATGAGACTAACGGCCGCAAAGCCAGTCAGGGCAAGGGTTAGCGAGGAGTTAGGCTGGACCAACAAGAACAGAGGAAATGGCCCACATCACCGGGCAAAAGTACATCGAAGGAGCAAAGGAGTGTGCAGCACTGATCTCGATCCTAAAGCAGATCGAAACGCTACGGCGGGGGAGGCAAAAGGCGGAGTGAACAGCCATCGCCGCTGCACCCGACTCAAACCCGCCGGCCTCATGCGTATTGACAAATGGATCGGGCAATACGATTCGTATGGCGTACTTATCCTGAGCACTCAAGTTCAGACAAAAAACACCCACATACCGGTAAAAACAAACTTTTCGACAGAAAAACGCGTTAAAAGTGCTCTTTCACTGTCCATTTGGTTGCAAAGTTGTTATACCTTTTAGGTATTGTTCAAATAAAAAGAATACACAGGGTAACAACATGTTCAAGATCAGCCCTTCGCTTCTTGCTTGCAGCCTTTCAACAGCGCTACTGGGGATCCCTGTTGCATTGGCCAGCTCAAACCTGTCCCCCGATATCAAGATCCTGGCTCAACACGCCTACGACGCCCCACAAAGCCGATCCGCCACGCCATCACCGATCCAAAGATACATCGTTCAGCTCAAGGCCGACCCCATCGCTACCTACCGGGGTGATGTCGCGGGTTACCAAGCGACCGCAAGCCAGTCTGGCGACAAGCTGCTATTGAACTCGCCATCGGTAACCCAATACCAATCGGTACTGAAACAGGAAAGGAGCGATTTTGCCCAAGCGCTGACCCAGTCCATCAGTGGCAGCAAAATTGAACGGGAATTTTCCATTTTGTTTCACGGCGTCTCTATTGCCACCCAGGGCGTCAGCCTGGCGGAGATCGCCGCACTGCCCAACGTCAAAGCGGTTTACCCACAGCAAAACTACTACCTCAATACGGATGCGTCGCTGGATCTGATCGGTGCCTCCGAGGCCTGGCAGCAAGTGGGTGACAGGGACAGCGCCGGGGCAGGCATCAAGGTCGCAGTCATCGATTCCGGGATCCGACCAGAACATCCCATGTTTGAAGACGCCGGTTTCAACGCCCCTGGCGACCTTCCTGGCGATGACTATTGCGCCACGACAGATCCCGAATTTTGCAACAATAAGCTCATCGTCGCCCGCCACTCTAATCCTACGTTTTCGTTGGCCAGCGGCGAGTACCGCAGCCCGCTAGGCTACGACGGCCATGGCACTCATGTCGCGGGCACCGCAGTGGGTAACACAGTGAGTGTCCAATTTATGGACAACAGCCTGACCCTTTCCGGCGTTGCACCGGGGGCCTACCTGATGGCGTATAAAGCCCTGTACACCGACAGTTTAGGCGCGGTCACCGGCACAACCGACATGCTGATGGAAGCCCTGGAGTACGCGGTTGCAGATGGCGCCGATGTGATCAACAACTCCTGGGGCGGTAGCGCAGGCAGCTCACCAAGCAGCTCCCCATATCAGGATATGTTTGCCGCCGCGGAAGCGGCCGGCGTTGTCATCGTCACGGCGGCAGGCAACGATGGCTCATCCGGCAAGACCATCGGCTGTCCCGGCTGCATCGAGCCGGGCATTACCGTGGGAAATACCACCCACAGCCGCACCTTTGGCAATGCCTTTTCCTTGGGCGATTTGAGTGCGATCCCGATGATCGAAGGCACCGCACCGGTGCCGCTGGACACCAACATACAGGCTCCGGTGATCAGCAGTACCGCAATCGATGTCAGTAACGCCGAAGGATGTGTCGCATTTCCCGCGGACAGCCTGGCTGGGGCGATTGCCCTGATCCCACGCGGCACCTGCACCTTTGAAGAGAAAAACAACTTTGCCGCCGCAGCCGGCGCCGTCGCCACCCTGATCTACAATAATGTGCCCGGCGAGCCCCTCATCATGGCCATCGAAATGGCGACTACGCCAGCGTTGATGATAAGCCAGAGCAATGGTGAAGCCATCCTGGCCCAACTCGAGGCAGGCCAAACCGTGGGCACCATGGAGGCGGCTATCACGCCGATCGTCGACGCGGCCCTAGCCGACCATGTCGCGCCCAGCAGCTCGCGAGGACCCAATGGAGATCCCAACGTCCTCAAGCCCGACCTCGCGGCACCGGGTACCAGTATCCTATCTGCCATGTCCGTAGATGATCCCTACTCCCCGGGTCAGGAGTACGATCTATTGACTGGCACATCAATGGCTAGCCCCCATGTAGCGGGGGCTGCAGCCCTGCTGGTTCAGCAACACCCACAATGGAGCGCGGTTGAGATAAAAACCGCGCTGACCTCCAGCAGCCAGCGGGATGGACTGCTCAAAGAGGACGGGTTCACCCCCGCCGATGCGTTTGATGTTGGTGCCGGACGGTTAGATCTCAGCGCTGCTAGCCAGGCCACATTGACCTTTAATCACGCCTCTTACGCCAATGCGGCCTGCTCCGGCAGCTGTCGTTTCCACGTCAATGCCACGAACCGCGGCACCCAAGCACAAAGCTGGCAGGTCGGCGGTGATATAGAGGGCGCCAAAGTGCTGGTCTCTCCCAGTGAGATTACGCTCGACGCCGGCGAAAGCGCCGAGATCATCGTGCACATTGCGCCGGACCAAGCCAATCTCAATGCATGGCAGTTTGGCCAACTGAACTTCAATGGCATCACTCAGGCACATCTGCCACTCGCGGTTTATCCGGACGCGGCAAGCTCCTCAGTCCCACTGCGGATCTGGCAGGATGAGGACGGCATCGCCCCGAATGAACAGGACAACTTCCATGTTCAATTCAATAACCGCGACTTCGATAATGAATTCACCGTGACGGTAAACATCCCCGATGAGTTGAGCCTGCTGCCGAGCAGTGCCCGGAGTCTGGTTGCCAATGGCAGTGAAAAAACGCTGGAGGAGGACCTGGAAAATGGCGAGCTTCGCTGGCAAGGCACCCTGGAGCAGGCTGCATTGCGCCTAGAGTCTCGTGCCTCTTTGGCACTGAGCAGCATCGCGACGGCAGAAAACCAGCTCGCCTGCAGCGCCACATGCGACGAAGTCAGCTTCACCCTCACGGTGCCTGAATTTGAGTTCAACGGTGAGCGTTATAGCGAACTGATCATTTCAGACAACGGCTTTATTGTCGCCGGTAGCACAGGCAATCTAAACGGCGCTTACAACAACCAGGATTTTCCCTCCGAAAAGGCACCGAACAATATCTTGGCGCCACTTTGGAGTGACTTCGATCTGCTTGGCACCCTAGAAAACGACACCGGCCATGGCAGTCTTCACGTTCAACTTGTTGCACTGGACAGCGAACAAGACAACTACCTAGTGGTGGAGTGGTCCCAGGCGCAGCTGTTTGAAGATCTCAGCGGCAATACCTATAGCTTCCAGATCTTATTGGGGATCAACGACGCCATCGGCGAGATCCATTTTAACTATCTGGACATACCTGTAATGCCTGCTAACGTCTCCATCGGCGCCGAAGATGCCACCGCCTTACTCGGGGTGTCATACCACTTTAATGGCGCAGGCTCTGCCGTGAACAGTGGTGATACCCTGAGCTTCTCCGCTTCAACAGTGGAGGGTACCGTGTTACTGGATATGGTTCTGCAAGCCAACGACATCAATCTTGCTAGGTCAATCGAGACAACCACGCAGGCATCACAGGCAATCACTATTCCAGTGATCACTCAAGGCAGCGATGAGCTCGTTCTCTGGCTTACCGCGAGCGCCAGCGATGGAACAACGGAGACACCCGCCGCCGCTGCCATTCCAGTCAACAACCTCGCGGTAGCAGGACTCGAGATCATCACTGAGCCGACTCTAGGTCGTGCTGAGATCATTGACGAGAACAGCATCCTGTACACGCCGCAGCCGGGCTACAACGGCAGCGTTCAGATCGAATATCGCCTACTGGATAGCGAGCAAAACGGGCTGGGGCAAGCCTTCATCACCGTGTTGGTCGAATCGACCAACGGTGCCCCTACCGCTTCCGCACCAAGCGGCGCAACGGAAGTCAATGCCGGAAGTAACCTTGTCTTGACCTTGGTGGGCAGTGATCCCGATGGCGACACGCTGGCCTGGACGGTTACTCAGCTTAGTGGTCCTGCAACCACCTTTGAAGTCAATGGCGATCAATTGACGATCACCGCTCCCAGCGTCAGCAGCAATGAAACCATCGTTTTCCGTGCGACTGCCTCTGATGGCGAGTTTGACAGCAACAGCGTGGAGTTCAGCCTCACGGTCATCGCGACGGACGATGGCGGTTCCAATGGGGATAACGGCGGCGGAGACGGTGATAGCGGCTCCGGTGGCGGACTCGGATGGGGCGCGCTCCTACTGGCTCTGTTCGCAGTCAGACAACGTTGTTGGGCAACACGATAACGTCGGCTTGTGAGCTAAAAAGGAGCCTAGGCACACTGGCTCCTTTGGTCGCAACACGCCTTCCTGAGCTGAAGTCGCTAGAGTATTGTCCACTTAGCCAAAAAGGGCGCCATCATTTGGCGCCCTTTTTCTTCGCAACGTTCCCTCTGATGTTTAAAAGCAGAAGCTGTGTCAGTAGCTCAATGATGCCTAAGCCAAAATAAATCTCTGGCTCACACCAACAATCAGCGCCAACAAAAAACGGGGTCCTACTGACTGACGAGCTTTCTCAGCTCAAATTTCAATACTTTGCCCGATGCGTTCATCGGCAAGCTGTCCACCAGCGCCACTTGCCGGGGGACCTTGTAGTTGGCCATGTTTTGACGACACCAGGCGATCACCTCGGCTTCATCCAGTTGCGCGCCCGGCTTAGGAACCAGAAACGCCTTAGGCAGCTCGCCCATGCGCTCATCCGCGATGCCGATCACCGCCGCCTGCGCCACCCCGGGATAGTTGCACAGGCTATTTTCGATCTCCGCCGGATAGACATTGAAGCCACCGCTGATCAGCATGTCCTTCAGTCGGTCGGTGATCTTCAAGTTGCCCGCCGCATCCATCACCCCAATGTCTTCGGTGTGCAGCCAGCCTTGGGGATCGATGGTGTCGGCCGTCGCCTCTGGGTTATTGAGATAGCCTTGCATCACGTTGGGGCCGCGCACCACCACTTCACCCGCTTCGCCTCGGGGCACTTCGTTGCCATCTCTATCCACACACTGCACTTCCACGCCGGGCATGGCACGGCCGGAGGTGGTGGCGATGATCTCGGCACTGTCGTCGCTGCGGCAGATGGTGGCAAAGCCACACACCTCGGTCAGGCCATACGCCGTCAGCACCCGCTCGAAACCTAAGATCTCGCGCATCTGCTGGATCATGCTGATCGGGATCGCCGCGGCGCCGGTGATCGCCACCTTCAGACTGGAGAGATCGTATTGCGCCAGATCCGGATCCGCCAGGATCGACTGATAGAGCGTCGGTGGCCCCGGCAGGATCTGGATCCGCTCGCGGACGATCCGATCCAGGATTGCTTTGGCGTCAAACACCGGGTGCGGCAAGATGGTACAGCCCCGCAGCAGCGCCGCCAGCCAACCGGCCTTGTAGCCGAACGAATGGAAAAACGGATTGACGATCAAGTAACGATCCCCCGGCTCCAGCCCCACCACACCGCTCCAGTCGGCGATCACTTTCAGGTTCTGCTCGTGGCCGGTGATCACCCCTTTGGGCGCGCCGGTGGTGCCGGAAGTGAACAGCAGATCCGACATGGATCCCGGTGTCACCTGCGCTTCACGATCCACCAGTTCGGCATCGCTGATCGTCGATCCACTGTCGAGAAAGGCTTGCCATTGATCGCCGGATCGCAGCTCGACGATCCGTTTCAGATCCGGCAGATCCTCGCCTTCGAGCATGCTCGGATAGTGCTTGCCAAGAAAATCGCCGATGCTAAACAAGATTTTGCTGCCGCTGGCGTTGAGGACATAGCCCGCTTCCGATCCTTTCATTCGGGTATTGAGCGGCACCAATGCCGCCCCCGCGCTTTGCGCACCGATGCTGGCGACGATCCACTCCCAGACATTGGGCGCCCAGATCGCGATCCTATCCCCCGGCTGGATCTCGGCGGCGATCGTCGCCTTTGCCGCCTGCCGACGCAGCTGATCCAGTTCGAGATAGGTGATGATCTTACCGTGATCATCGATGGCGATCCGATCGCCAAACGCCTGTGCGGCCCGAGCGATCATTTGCGGGATCGTTTTGGCCTCTGCGACAGATGAATTGTGTACTGACATGCCGTGCTCCCTCAGGCCCATTGCCGGGCTGTAGTGATTGGCCCGATCGGACCGGGATCATACGCTCGATCTTGGCGGCAGACGGCATGCCGCATCATCGTCTAATGAGACTATCGGGGAGGAGGGTCAAACAACGAAAAAGCCGCCGACGATCGTTCGATCGCCGGCGGCTCATTCACGAAGCACCTATGGCTTGAAGCTCTGGCGCTAACTCGAACTTCCCTTCGCAGGGCGCAGTATTACATAGACTTAGTGAAAGTGCGCATCACCACGTCTTTTTGTTGATCCAGCGTCAGGGCATTAAAGCGCACCGCGTAGCCGGAAACGCGGATGGTCAGCTGAGCATTGTCAGACACCCTATTGTAATCGTCGTTGCTGGCTTCGCCGGCGGCGATGCGCTCATGGGCTTCCATCAAGGCGACCAGCGTCTCTTGCTTGAGCACATTCACGTTCAGGTGCTGACCCCCTTCACGCGCCGGTGCCGCCTGGATGTTCAACTCACGACACTCGTATTCACCCAATTGTGCTAACTCGACGACCTGATCGGCGTCGAACTCCGCTTTCGCAGCCAAGCAACGTGCCTGCTGATTTTCTTCGTCGATCAACCAAATGCTGTTCAGCAGGTTGGCATTGGCGGACTGGGTGATTTGAATTCCGTTGATCATGAGCTACCTCGTTATGCCTCAATTCGCAGCAAGTGCGTGATGTCTGTCACGCACCCTAACAGGCCAGCCCACAGCACAACAGCGATTGTTGCTCATCCGCGCATGATCCAGTCTCGCGCTTGAGCTCACACTAAGCTTGCCGCCGAACGCGCTATCTTATCGGCTTCGGCAACAATACTCTGGATCAGCCCTTCGGCCGAAGGTGGCTGAGTCCGCCCTTTCAGCGCGACGATCCCGAAGCACGCCGGGATCTCTTCCAGATCGCTGATCTGCAATACCCGCAGCTCTCCATTCATTAACTCACGATGGACACTGGCCAGCGGCGTTAAGGCCACCGTATGGCTGTCAAACAAAGACGCCTTGACCGTCAGGAACTGATCGAACCGGATCACCCGACGCCCGGCAACCATCGGGCCCAAGCTGAGGCCTGAGATATGCTCCTCTAAAAAAGCGTTGGGCAGGTTACGGGGCAGAGCCAAGGGATATTGCAGCAGATCCGACATGGTCAACTCGCCTCGCGCCAGTAAGGGATGTTGCGGGTTACAGCACATCACCGCCGGCATCGGGGCCAAAGGCACCACACTTAACGCTTCATGCTTGATCAACCCCGTGGCTTCCACCTCATCGACAAAGTAGTTGAGCTCGCCGGATTCCAACAAAGCCAAATTGCCTCGCCAGTTATCCACCCGCAGATCCAGATTCAGGGTCGGGTGCTGGCGTGTGAGCTCACCGATGATCGGCCCGATCAGGGTTTGCGCCGGAATGGGACTGGCCCCCAGCGCCAACTCACTCCAATCACCGGTTTGCATCAACTCCAACTCCATGCTGAGTTGGCGCACATCCCGCAAAATGCGCTCACCGTGGCGCAACACCGACTCGCCATAGGGCGTCAATTCGACCCCGCTGCGCTGCCGATCCAACAAACGCGCATCCAACAGCTCTTCCATACGTTGAATGCTGCGACTTAAACTGGGCTGACTGAGGTGCAATGCCTCTGCCGCCGCACTGAAACTGCCCTTTCGACACAGCATCAAAAAGTGACGCAGGTGCCGGATCTCCATGGTACTCGTTCGCATAACTTCCTACTTATGGCTTTATCCTTATGCCGCTCCACACACATTCATGAAGCCACTTCATCATCAGTACCTCAGCCTAGCGCCCAATGACACATAACGATTAATCATGGTTTATCAAATAACCATAGCTTTAGTTAATACCAGCAAACCGACAACATCAACATTTTTTTAACACCGCATCCTGCCGAACGGGGCTCCAGCCGCATTATGCGCCTAAGGTATGCCTGGGGAGTATAAGTCGCATTGGAATTAATTTAAACAAATTAGCAACATGGGGGTGTGCTCAAATGCATTTCATGGCTTGTCCTCTGCCATCGGTGACGAATAAAGAAGATCACTCGTGGGGGCAAAACCTTAGCTAACCAGGGAGTTGCCTGAACCAGGCAAAGAGGGTGTTATTTTGAAAATGAAGCAGCTTACGCTCGCGACATTGACCGCATTGTACGCCGCCAGTGGCGTCAGTGCCGTCGCCGAGCCAAGGACAACGGAGCGGTTCGAATCGATCGTCGTGACCGAACGCGTTCTGGAACTCAACGAACGCATGCGCGAGAACGAAGATCGCGCAGGCCATACCAATGCGCTCGCGGCCAATACCAATAAGCTCAATGTGCACCGTGGGGTGGCATTGACCCAAGACGCCAAAGTACCTTTTGTACATGAGGATGGCTTAACCGGAGAGCACGTATACATCATCGAGCTGTCCGAACGTCCCGTGGCACTGTATCAGGGCGGGGTCGCCGGTCTGAGCGCCACCGCACCTCGAAAATCGAGTGTTCTGGGCTACCTGAACTTCCACGATCAGAACAAGATCCAAACTGATAGCCCGGCCGTTCAGCAATATCAAAGCTATCTGCAACAAAAGCAAAACGACACGCTGAGTCAGATCGCCGCCGTGGTCGGCCAATCTCCGCAGGTCGTTGCGCAATATCAACTGGCCTTCAATGGCATGGCTGTCCGTATGAGCCAATCTGAAGCAGCCCAAGTCGCTCAGATCCCTAACGTGCGCGCTGTTCAAAAAGATGCGGTTTACCAAGTCCACACCGATGTGGGCCCGCAGTTAATTGGCGCCGATAAGATCTGGAATGGCCTGTCCAGCGTCCCGGGTGAGTTTCGCGGCGAAGGGATGTTGGTCGGGATCATCGATACTGGGATCAACAGCGATCACCCCTCCTTTGCTGAAGTCGCCGGTGACGGTTATGTTCACACCAACCCGTTCGGCAGCGGCAACTATGTCGGCGATTGTGAGCAAGCTGAATTTGCCAGCATGTGTAACGACAAGCTGGTGGGGGTTCGCTCCTACGCGGTGATCACCGATACCTATGGCGATCCCATCTTTGGCGGTTCCAGCAGCAACCCCATTCGTCCCGCCAACGGCGAAGACTATGCCGGTCACGGCTCGCACACCGCCGCCACCGCCGCCGGTAACGTCTTGTACGATGTCGACTTTGTGGTGCCTGAATTGGCGCAGCAGTCCGACGGGATCCCAACCGGGCTGAAATTCCCGATGATCTCCGGGGTTGCTCCGCGCGCCAACATCATCGCCTACCAGGCGTGTCATGGCTCCGACATGAGTCTGGGCGATCAATACGCCGGCTGTTACGGCTCCGCGCTGATGTCGGCGATTGATGATGCGATCGCCGACGGTGTTGATGCCATCAACTACTCCATCGGTACCTATTACGGCGGATTCCCTTGGGATCACCCCATCGAATTGGCCTTTCTGGCGGCACGAGAAGCGGGGATCAACGTCTCAGCCTCCGCCGGTAACTCCTTTGCTTTAGGCTATGGTGCCATCGATCACCTCTCGCCCTGGCTCACCTCAGTGGCCGCCACCACCCATGGCCGCGAAGTCGTTCAGATCGACAAAAACATCACCGACATGAGTGGCGGCGACGAAGCACCACCACCAACCATCAGCGGCGGTGGCATCACCGATGCCTACAGTGGCCCGATCGTGCTCGCTTCGATGTACGGCCAGGACTACGAAAGCTGTAATGAAGCCTTCCCCGCCGACTTTTTCTCGGTCGATCCCGAGGGCAACCCATGGCCCGGAGACGTAGCGCCCATCGTGGTCTGTAAGCGCGGCGACGTTGCCCGCGTAACCAAAGCGGAAAACATCGCTGCGGGCGGTGCCGGCGCCATGGTGCTGTGGAACAGCAAGAGCAGCGATAACATCGCTCGCGATGCCTATGTGATCCCGGGGATCAACATCTCCTACAGCGAATACTGGGGCACCACCGAAAATGGCCGTTACGGCCTGGAAGATTGGCTGGATTCCGGTAGCGGTCATATGGCTACCATCACTCAGGGCGAGGTGGTTACCACCCAAGGTCAAGCCAACTACGTGGCGAACTTCTCGTCCCGTGGGCCCAACCTGCAGGCACCGGATGTGATGTCTCCCAATCTGGCTGCGCCCGGCGTTGATATCTTCGCCGCGTACGCCGACGATCTGCCGTTCAGTGCGTTCCCTCAGCCGTCGGACTACGCCATGATCAGCGGCACCTCAATGGCCGCGCCGCACGTTGCTGGGGCGATGACCCTGTTGCAACAGGCCCACCCGGATTGGACACCAGCGCAGATCCAATCGGCGTTGATGACCACCGCCTCACTGGATGGCGTCGCCAGCTACGGCAATCCCACCGCAGGCTTGCTGGAAGCGGGCAGCGGCGTGATCAACGTCGGTCGCGCGGTCGATGTCGGCCTGCTGCTGGATGAAACTGGCGAAAACTACCGTGCCGCCAACCCGGATCTGGGCGGCGATGTCACCCGCTTGAACGTGCCTTACATGTTCAACGACAACTGCGCCGGCACTTGCTCTTGGATGCGGACCTTTACCGCAACCAAAGCCGGTACCTATGATCTGTCGATCGAAGTCCTGCCGATCACCGGGGCGCCGGCGCTCGAGCTGGAGGTGTTCCCGAAACAGTTCACCGTCGAAGCGGGCCAGACCCAGTCGATCAACGTGATCGCGTCGATCCAGGATCTGGAAACCATTGGCGCGGACAGCTCCCAGATCCAGTTGCACGGTCTGGTGCACATCGTCCCTCAAGGCGATGATCTGCCCAGCGTGAACCTGCCGGTTGGTGCCCGCTATCAGGGCGATAGCCTGCCGAAAATTGTCAGCACCGTGGTGCACCGCAATCAGGGTGAAGTACTGACCCCGATGATGAGCACGCCGGAATATCTGTCGCTGAACACTCAAGTGGGCGGTATGACTAAGGCCACCCGCCATATGTTCGATCTGCCCCGCGCCGAACGCCGTGCGCAGGAGCTGGATCCCGAAGGCAACCCCATCTCGATGGAGGAGCTCAATGCCGATCCGGGTACCGAGGTGCTGTTCTTCGATGTTCCAGCAGGCACCAAGCGTCTGGTCTGGTCGGTCCGTGAAGCCGACGTCAATGGCTGGCCCTCTCTGGAGCTGGGCATGGACATCAACGAAGATGGCGCCGTGCAATGGTGGGATGAGGCGATCTGTCAATCCTATGCCGCTGTCGGTAACTACTGTGCCATTAACGATCCGCTCCCCGGCCGCTACTGGGCCATCGCCGCCAACTGGAAGTTCTCATACGAGGATCCGGAAAACCTGGCCGATCACTTTGAGGTGGATCTGGCGATCGTCTCACCGGACGATGAAGGCCACCTGACCGTGACCGGCCCGACCAGCAATGATGGCTTAACGCCGTTCCATTTGGCGATCGATTATGACCTGCCAGACATGATGGCGGGTGACACCTACTACGGCGTGATCGCACTGGGCTCGGATGACTACAACCAGGGCAACCTGGGGCAGTTTGCCTTCCAGCTGGAGCATATCGGTACCGATATCAGCATCGAGGCCGACAAAGTCGGCGGCACCGTCGGCGATCTGGTCAACTATCAGGTTGAGTTAGCGCCGAACCTGCTCGGTGACGAACGCACCTTCGAACTGACCACCACCCTGCCTGACGGCTTTATGCTGCTGGAAGACAGCATCGTGACCGGTGGCAACAGCGATCACAGCGCCGGTCTGAGTGTCGAAGGCAATACCATCCGCATTAGCAGCACGCAAATGTCTTCACTGGAGATGCCACGCTCTTATACCTTCACCACCAACCACGATGACCCCATGTGCCGTGTGCCGTACGGTGACGATCCGGCGTTCCATGATCTGTTTGCCATGGGCCAAACGCCAATGGGGATCACCGGCAAGGCCAACCGCCCACTGTACTTCAGTTTTGCAGAGAACGACTTCCCCACCATTCCGCTGTACGGCAACCCGGTCAAGTATCAACTCGATACCTTAGGCATTGCCCCGACCGGGCACATTCAGTTGGATCCCTTCTGGGATATGTGGAACGGCGCCTATGAGTTTGCCGATTGGTTCCAAGGCGTACCCGCGACCGTGATCGCCGCCAACTGGCGTGGCGATCTCGAGATGCAGCCTCAGTACTGGGACTGGAATAGCTCACGCTGGATGAATGCGGTTTACGGCGTGATCACCGATGAGTACTACATCTTCCAGTGGGACGGGCTGACCGAAGTGAATGGCTTCTTGACTGGGAACGACTCGCCGGATCCGGATGCCTACTACAACTTCCAAAGCTTTATCGGCCTGAACCTCGACTTCCGTCCTGGCCGCTACGAGATGGTGCATGCCTACCACACCATGGACTCGGCCAACAGCCATCTGGGTTCTATCGGCTCGCACGGTTACTACGGCGAATTTACCGCCTATGGCGCGGCTCTGGGGTACCTCAATGACGGCTATGCGTATCGCGATCTGGATACCAAAGCCGCACCGGGCACCGTGGTCTGTGCCGATTACCATGGCCCGGAAGAGAGCAAAGTCGTCCTGACCTTTACCGCACGTATTGGTAACGATGCAGCCAACTCCGATGGCGAGCTGAGCGTCACCTCAACGGTCGGTAACTCCATCGCGCAAATGGACACCCATCAGATCCCCGTTCCTGGCAACATCAAGTTGGCGGAGATCGCGGATCAGCAAACGGAAGAAGGTGAAGCCCTCACCGGCTTAAGCTTCTTCTACAGCGATAAGAAGGGCACCACCAATGGCGTGGAGATCAGTGGCGAGCACTTCACGGCCATCGTCCACGGAACGGAAACCGGCTCCACCTTCGACATCGAACCCGAGATGTACTGGAATGGCACCACCGAAGTCACCGTCACGGTTTATGACATGGCCTACCCAACCGATCGTGCCTCCACCAGCTTTATGCTGACGGTGAACTCCAATGGTGAAGCGGTGGTTCAGGTCACTGAAGTGACGGCTGAAGCCTCTCTGTCCGGAAGCGATATCATGTTGTCCGCCGAAGCGGAGATGAGCGGCACAGAAGGCGCTGAGAATATCACTCTGAGCTGGAGCCAAACCTCAGGTCCAACTGTCGCCATTGACGGCAGCATGGTCAGAAACGCACCGGCCGGTGACTACGTCTTTACGGCGACTTACGCCGGTAATGGCAACAGCATGAGTGCAAATGCTGAAGTAACGGTAGCCGAAGTCACTCAAGAGAAGAAAAGTAGCAGCAGCGGTTCGCTAAGTTACCTAGCCCTACTAATGTTGACGTTGTTTGGGGCGCGTCGCCGTCAAGGCTAAACCTTCTCACAGCCTGTCTATCACCTAGCCGCCCCTCGGGGCGGCTTTTTGTATTCCCTTAGTAAATCGACGCCCTGAACCACGACGAATGCAATGAGCATTCACTCCGAGTTTGCAGCCGCTCGTGAACACCCGCTTAAAGCACCCAACCTGTTCGCAAGAGAACCGACTCTATTCTCCCGAACATTTTCAAAGGCATAGCTAGGGTCACATTCAAGCTCATCGGAGAATTTACCGGTCATCAGGATATCGATAACACCCAGTATGGCCCGGATAGCACATTAGCTTTCAGCAAACACCTACCGGACAAGAAGGCGAACGACCCAACTGCCCTTTCACACAAGACAAAACAAACCTATTACGCATCTAAAAGCCACATTCACCAGCGATTTAAGTATAGCTCATCACAACATCCCACCGGACACACATTTCCTTTTAAAACAGGGTTATAAACAAAAAAACAACGAATGTGACGCAACCGGTATACGCAAAAGCTATCAATCTATCTCAGTCTTTGCATTGGAATGACTACAAATTTAACCGCAATATAACACTGAACGTTACCATTGCTGGTCCCTAAAGGCGACTGTGTAGAAACGCCGATCAGCCGTGCATTAAGCAACCAGGGAGCCCGACAGGGCAAAGGGTGTCAAAGTGAAAATAAAACAACTCGCTCTCGCGACCAGTGCGGCACTCTATGCCGCTGGCCTGGCCGCCTCGGGGCAGGCAGGACCTCAAGTGACTGTCCATGGCGATCTCGCCATCAAGCCCATCAATATCTCCGCAGAACAAGCTGAAGGGCTCAAAGAGCTCAGCCAGCTGCGCATGAACGGAGGCCGCGGCCACATCGCCGGCCCCAACCAGATGATCGGGCGGGGCGTCGATAAGGTGCCCTTCCACTTCGAAGCCGATCTGGACGATGGCGAACACACCTACATCGTTCAGTTGACGGAAGCCCCGGCGGCCACCTATCAGGGTACGGTTCCTGGGATCGCCGGTACGGCCTCAACCAGCCGTACCGGCCTCAATGTCGCGAGCAGCAACGCCGTTGCCTATACCCAACACTTGCTCAACCGTCAGGCTCGGGTTCACAGCGAGATCAGCCGAGTCACTGGTAACAGCAACGCCCTGCTGAACCAGTATAAGTATGCCTTTAACGGCATGGCGATGAAGCTAAGCCAACAGCAAGCCTCCAAGGTGGCCGCTCTGGCTGGCGTGCGTGCCGTGACCCGCTCCACCGTTTTGGAGCTGCACACCGATGTGGGCCCAAGCCATGTGGGCGCCGATCAGCTGTGGAACGGCGAGGCCAGCAATGGCATGGCGTACACGGGTAAGGGGATGATCGTCGGGATCTTTGATACCGGGATCAACTCTGGCCATCCCTCCTTTGCCGCCTCTGGCGACGACAAGGTGGCTATCCAAAATCCCTGGGGCACCGGTGTCTTTACCGGTGACTGTCTGATCGAAGAGTTTGCCGGTCTGTGTAACGACAAGCTGATCGGCATTCACTCCTATTCAGAGATCACCGACAGCTACAGCGATCCCATATTCCAGGTGGACAACCCCTGGGCCTATGAATGGCTGCCACAGCGCCCTGCCAATGGCGAAGACTATAATGGCCACGGCTCCCACACCGCCTCGACTGTCGCAGGTAACGTCCTGTTCAACGTCCCCTATCAGTTGCCGGAAGTGGGTTACGGTGATGACATCACCGGCCGTGATACCGATCTGGTGTTCCCTCGAGTCTCAGGCATGGCGCCCCACGCCAACATCATCTCCTACCAGGTGTGTTGGGCCGGTGGTCCGGAAGATCCCTACTCAGGCTGCCCGGAGACCGTCACCCTGCAAGCCATGGATGACGCCATTGCCGACGGCGTGCACGTGATCAACTACTCCATCGGTGGTGGTGAGCGCCTGCCGTGGCAATCGCCCACCGAGTTGGCCTTCTTGGCCGCGCGCGAAGCAGGGATCTCCGTGGCTGCCTCTGCCGGTAACTTCGGTGGCAGCATGCGCGACCACGTCTCCCCCTGGGTCACCAGCGTGGCCGCAACCACCCACGGCCGTGAGTTAGCCGCCAACGAAAAAACCTTGGACGGCTTTAGCGGCGGTGAAGAGAGCCCAAGCCCTTGGGGCCCCATGCGTGCAAAATCCATCACCAAAGGCTACAGCGGTCCGGTCGTCTCCGCCGCTGACTATGGTGACATGAGCAACGGCAACTGTGATCTGCCCTTTGCTGAAGCCACCTTTAACTTCCTGCCCGATGGCATAACGCCACTGACCGAAGCCCCCATCGTCGTGTGTGGCCGCAGCGACCAATCTCGCATTGCCAAAGCTGAGAATGTCCAAGCTGGCGGCGCTGGCGGGTTTATCTTGTATAACACCCAGTCCGATTACCTGTACGGCGATTCTCTGGCCCAAAAGGTCGATGACTACTACCCTCTGCCCGCCGCCCACATCGGCAACTATGACGGCCAAAAAGTCTTAGAGTGGCTGGCGGCTGGCAGTGATCATCGCGTTACCCTATCCGACGGCTCTTTGTACACAGTCATGGGCGAGGCCGATATCCTGGCCAACTTCTCCTCCCGTGGGCCGAGCTTCAACAACCCCCACTCCATGATGCCAAACCTGGCCGCGCCGGGCGTCAGCATCTTTGCCGCCTTCGCCAATGATCGTCTGTTTACGCTGGATGGCGCGGGCATGAACTGGTCGATGCTCGACGGCACCTCAATGGCTTCGCCGCACGTGGCCGGCGCCATGGCATTGCTACAGCAGGCGCACCCGGAGTGGACCCCAGCGCAGATCCAGTCGGCGTTAATGACCACCACCACCCAGATCACCGTGCGCCAGAACGACGATCCGGCCTTTACCCTCTCCGCCGACTTTGATGACGCCGGCAGCGGGGTGATCAATGTCGCCCGTGCGGTCAAAGCGTCTCTGCTGATGGACGAGACCATCGACAACTACATCGATGCCAACCCATTGGCCGGTGGCGATGTTCGTCGCCTCAATACCCCCTACATGGTGGATCGCGAGTGTCCGGGCACCTGTAACTGGTACCGTACCTTTACTGCCGCTGAAGACGGCACTTGGGAAATAACCGGCGAAGAGGTTTCGCATACCGGCGCTTCACAGCTGAAACTGGCGTTCACCCCGAGCAGCTTTACCCTGGCCGCCGGTGAATCACAGCGGGTGATGATCAGCGCCACTGTGCCGGAGATCTACACCCAGACTGACGATCCCAGCACAGATACCTACAACTCCATCGGCTTGCCGTTCTACGGCAACATGATCCTGACCCCAGCGGACAGCATGGCGCCGGTACAGAAGGTGCCGGTGATCGCCGCCCACGCCGCACGCGGATTGCCCGAGCAGGTCAACGCTACCATAGGTCGCGATCAGGGCCAGATCATCACGCCGGAATTTGTCACCAAAGAGAGCAGTAGCCTCAGTGCCACCGGTTATGCCCAGACTGACGCCTTCTACGATGCCTTTATGCTGCGAGAAGCCACAGAATTCGTTTGGGAGATGGAGGGTGCGGTGCCATCGACAGAATCAGAAGTCGGTTACCGCTTCTTCGAAGTACCAGAAGGCACCAAGCGTCTGGTGGTTGAAATTGCCCGCGAAGGGAACTTCTATCGCTACGCCACAGCGTTGGATCTGGGTTACGATGCCAACAATAACGGCTTGATCGACTACAACAGTGAAGCCCTGTGTATATCGGATTGGCGCATGCATGACTACTGTGCCATCAACGCCCCCGAGCCTGGCACCTATTGGTATGCCGTGGGCACCTACAAGTTTGGCGCATGGGGCCCCGATAAATATTGGGATCCCGATAACTTCGCAAACCCGGTTGACGTCAACGTCGCCATTATCGGTGGCGAAGCCAGCAATGCCCTGAGTGTCGCCACTCCGGGCGCCAGCAATGGCATCGATCCACTGGCACTGTCCATCGACTGGGATCTGCCCGATCAAGCCGAAGGCGAGATCTTCCATGGCGTTATCGAACTGGGCACTGACAGCGTCAATGGCGACGACATCGGCCTCATTCCAGTGCGCTTTGAGCGCGGCGAAGCCGATGTGCAACTGCACGCCAGCCACACGGGTGCCAAGATCGGTGATATCGTTCACTTCAGCTTCAGTCAGGCAGCCAACCTGCTGGGCGGTGATCGCGATATCAATGTTGAGATCACCCTACCGGAAGGTCTGACACTGCTTGAGGACAGCATCAGTACCAACGAGTACGCGACCGAGATGACGCAAGTCAATGGCAACGGACTCACCATCAACGGTATGCAACACTCCTCCAAGGACGACGTGCGTCGTTACGACTACACCACCAGTCTGACCGATGAGATGTGTCGCCTGCCCTTTAGCAGCGAGCCGCAGTTTGTTGATCTGTATGACTATGGTTATCCGGCCCTACCGGGCTTTGGTAATGCTTTCCAACAGTCGTTCGAGATCCCCGACTTCGACGGCTACCGCAAGTACTACCCACACATCCCGCTGTACGGCGTCCGCGCCGAAGACACCGACAACATCGTAACCATCCGCGGTGACGGCTTGTTGAAGTTCGACGCGCATACGCTTTACTCGCTGCCGGGCTACACCATGGGCATGGGTGGCCTGAGAGATCTGGTGATTGCACCGTTCTGGCGCGCTGACGCCGTCACCCTCAATGAGTCCGGCACCGACTGGTCCGATCCCTTTACACCTGTGAACTGGGAGACCGGTGTCTTTGCCGCTGACATTAACTTTGGTGACTACCTGATCGTCCAGTGGAAGGGGATGCACGGCAGTATCCCTGGCGGTTGGTTCCCTGAAGTGGACTACAGCCAAACCTTTAACTTCGAACTGGTTGCCTCCAGCAGC
Organism: Ferrimonas pelagia; assembly: GCF_039543565.1. Classification (NCBI taxonomy): domain Bacteria; kingdom Pseudomonadati; phylum Pseudomonadota; class Gammaproteobacteria; order Alteromonadales; family Ferrimonadaceae; genus Ferrimonas; species Ferrimonas pelagia. Next base: position 28,781 of record NZ_BAABJZ010000075.1, read on the forward strand.
ATCGATTTCACCCCAGGCTCCTACGAGATCTTCTTTGCCTATCAGCAGATCGAAGGGGAAAAGGGTGAGCACACCATCGGCCTGAAGGGCTACGAAGGGGTTCGCGGGCTCTACCACCCGGTCAATGACTATCAGTACAACGACTACGCCATCAACGAACCGGAGAAGTTCGATCAAGACATGGTGGTTTGCGCCAACTATCAGGGTCCTGAGAGCACCGCACTTGAGGTGAACTTCAGCGCCAAAGTGGGTAACGCACTGGTGGCCAGCACCGGTAACGTCGCTGTAACCGCCGATGCGACCGGGGCTCAAAGCATCAGCCTGCAAGTCCCTGTGTCTGTCGCTGGCAGCCTGTCAGTATTCGACATGGACGCTCAGACCATGGATGAGAACACCACGCTGTCCGGCCTTACTGTTCAGTACCAACAGGACGGCAGCCGTGCTGTCGCGCTGGAGGTATCCGGTGACAACATCACAGCCGAGGTGGATGGCATGTCCTTCGCCATCACGCCGGATGCTCACTGGCATGGCGAGACCGAGGTGATGGTGACTGTCTTTGATGTGGCCAACCCGCAGGATCGCGCCAGCACCAGCTTCATGCTGACCGTCAACTCCGACGGCGTCGAGCCGCCGGTGGTTGAGCCGCCAGCAGAGAAGAAAAAGGACAGCGGCTCGCTGGGCTATCTGGCGCTGCTGATCTTGGCGTTGGCCGGCACCCGCCGCCGCATGCACTAAGCGCCAAACCTAACCAACCAAGCCGCCCTCATGGGCGGCTTTTTCTTGCTCGTCCAACGGCGCGATACAGCATTACACTTACCCGGTGACGCGCACCGCCCCCTCCCCTGCACGCCAACGCAGGTCACCGGCTCCAAACCGACCTTTGCGCTTACGGCTCACCCGCTAATACCAATAGCACTAAAAGTTTGATCTAATGGTGCTTTGATTAGTGACCCGAGCACCGACGATGCATACTTCCAGCGATTTCAAGCAGCTTGCCAAGAAAGCCAGCGATTCGAGGATGAGAACGCGC
>NZ_BAABJZ010000076.1:0-29815 GCF_039543565.1 Ferrimonas pelagia
ATCATCGATGCAAGCACATGTGGCAACTAATCAGGCGGGTGAAGTACTTCATGAACAACGCCTCACCATTCCCGGGTGGTGGTCATGGATTGCAGAAACTGGAGCACAATTAGGATCAGTTATTTAGATGGATGAAGCCGCGACCGGTTCAATCAAGAGCACCGTGATTGCCACGGTTGTGGCTTTCAGCTTTGCTGATACCACTATATCTACTTCCCTGGGAGGATCTCTGACGTTAACTACAGATGCGCTCGCTCTACATGATTTTAATGGTGACCGGAGTGGTCGCCTGGAAGTTTATCTCGATCGTGCTATTGCTTTTTGTGCTCGTTCATAAGGTGTTTAACAGGCTGACTTTAGAGGCCTATAAATATCTTCTCAACTATGAGAATCTAAGTGGATTGCGCGCTAGGATGCCGTAGGTTGGTCACGGCATAACAAGGATTGTAGATAATGAGAATCAGTAAGCTATCCCTAACCAACTTCCGCTCATTTAGGGATACACAAACGATAGATTTTGCACCAGTGACTCTGTTGTTTGGTCCGAACAGTGTCGGTAAAAGCAGTGTTTTAATGGCGTTGGTTTATCTTCAGGGTATTCTACGGTCAGGGCAGTGTAACCCTCAGCGACTAGAAGTTCTGGGGAATAAATTCGTTGGTGGATTTGAGAATTTAGTCAATGGGAAGGACTTATCAAAGAGTATTGTTATCAGGGTTGATTACGATATGCCAGAAACGGTTTCTGGTAATACCTTTGATGCGAGTCAATTTTTTATCGATGATATTAAACAACAGGAAAATAATAGCAATCCAAAAGACAAAAGAAACCTTCTATGTATTAGTAGCCCTGTTGAATGGGCTAATAGGATGGCTGTTGAATTAGAGGTTAAATGGTCTAACTCTTTGCAAACTGCTTTCGTATGTCGGCAGGCTATATGGTTAGATGATGAATTTGTAGCTGAATCGATAAACCATGATTACACAGTAAATGCACAAGTCCATAAAGTTAATTATCTACATCCACTGCTGAAAAGTGACTTGGAAGGTGAGTGGTTTGAGCATCATCGTACTGACAGGGATGACAATATTTTAGGAGAGTTTCATGATTTTATCATTCAGTCTGCTACTTCAACACCTAAAGTGATTGAGCTGCCTGAAGTGGGCAACAATCAACTTCATACTTTGTTTCAGTACAAGTCACAGGGAGGAGTTTTGCCGACGTTAGGTAAAGTTTTAATGACGAGTATTGAAGCTGATGATGCATTGAATACCAAACGGATTGAGGAAGTGTTTAGCGATATTTTTGTTGCTACTCTGGACAACCTTAAAGACATACTGGATAGCAGCTTGGTGATTGGGCCATTAAGGAAGATCCCAGATTCCACTTTTGATGCCGAGGTAACGACAAAACAAAAAGATTGGTATACGGGAAGAGCGAGTTGGGATGCAATTTCCAGTTGTTCAATAAAACAGATTTCCGATATTAACTCATGGTTAGCTACTCGCCAGGGGTTAGACCTAGGTTTTGTTTTGGTCGAAAAAAATGAGTGCGGTACAAAGGAATACATATCAACACTCTTTGATCGCCAAAACCGAAGCTTTGCAGATGGACAAGATGATTCACTGAATGTGTCACTTGACAACTTGGTCTCACAAAGCAGCTATCAAAAGAAGAGTATGACGTTATGGGATCTTCACAATGAGATTGAGGTCACTGCGGCTGATATCGGTGCCGGTGTATCTCAGGTCTTCCCGTTGGTGGTTGCAGCAACCATGAATATCAAGGGGCTCATATGCTGTGAACAGCCAGAGCTTCATGTACACCCTAAATCGCAAGTTGCACTAGGTGATCTGCTAACTCAGACTGATGGTGTTAACAATTACTTGATTGAGACACACAGTGAACATCTGATACTCAGATTGTTGCGGCGGATCCGAGAGACATCCAACGGCGAATTGGAAGAGGGGCTTTCTTCTGTATCGATACAGGATGTCTCTATTGTCTATTTAGAGTCGACAGATAATGGGGTGGTAGCCAGAAGAACTTCGTTAAGTGAAGATGGAGATCTGACTGAAGATTGGCCGCAAGGTTTCTTCGAAGAGCGAGATGGGGAGCTGTTCTGATGTATAGGGAAGTTGCGTTAGATCCACATTGCCTGTCCGAATTTCACTACTATGGTCTGTTAAAGACAGCCTTTGGATTCGAGGAGGGGCGTTATGTTATCGCCCCCTTGAAGGAGTGGGTACGTGAGGCTGCTCAGAGCGTAAAAGCATCGGATTTACCACCGGTAAAAAAGAAGTCAGTGACCAACTTTCTTAATAAGCTACAAAGAAACAAGAGTAACCCATATCTTTTATTTCCTAATGATAGAACCGGCATTGCTAATGACATAGAGCATTCGGATTGGCAGAAATGGGTTGCTGCTCAATGCACATATCGAGAGTTCTCAACGATTGTTTCTGAGAGGGAAAGTGAGAAGTCGATAGGTTACTCAGATATTATTGATGGGCATGGGGAATGGATTGTTCCCAAGACGACCTGGATCGATAGGGACGACATTAGCATCGTGGGGGCAATAAGCTCCTTACTTAATCTAAGTAAAGAATTGATTATTGTCGATCAATATTTTCGGCTGGCAAGTAACAAGGTGTTGCATGGAATTGTTCAAGAGATGCAGCAAAGCCAGCAGATTGAACGGATATTGCTAGTAAGTAGTGTTGCAACGGCTGATCCGATAAAGGTTTTCGAAAGAGAGTTCCTTAATAGGTATAGGTATGTTCCTTCCTTTTCTTATCTAATTGCTCCTGAACGATATTTTCATGACCGCTATATGATTACAGATAGAGCGGCAGTGAAAGCAGGGCATGGCTTTAGTGTCGGGGTTATACAAGGAACTCAAGCAGATAAACTTAGCCTTAGCATATGCGGAAAAGAGGAGCGAGATGAAACGCTTGCTCATATTGAAGGGCTGAAGGCCGGAGCGGAACAGCAGGTTATTATTTTGAATTAGACATCGCAGATCGTGGTATCTGAGTTGTTGATTGTATGGACGTTACGTAAATAGATGGAACTTCATTTTAAAAGTATTTCGGGGAAAGACAATGTCGGTGACTTCACTTGGATACACCGAACGGGTCGCCAGGCAATCATTGCTGACATGGTCTCTGGGACGGATGTTGGACGTGGTCTGACACTGCTGAAGAGTTGGTTAGAGGAGTGTCAGAAACCAGAAGTATTTGATCCGAAGGCGCTGATTGGATCCGTGCACGCGATGTTTCAGGAAGAGTCGTTACAGGCGACTCTGGGAGTCGTTACACGAACCCATCAAGGCTATGAATGCCATGTTGTCGGAAACTTGAGGTTGTTTCAGGTGGCTGGTGGACTTGAGTGCTATCCTGGCACGCAGGTGGAGAGCCAGCCACTGTCGGTGGTGGGCCAAAATCAGGCCCCTGTCATTAATCAGCTGACGATGACTCCTCACGACAGTACGCTTTTTATGTTGACCAGCGATGGCCTGGATAGCCAAGTATTGTGTGAGTCTGATGCGAGCTACAGTTCACTGATCGCGGGTAATCAATATCGTCAGTTCCTGCCTGCGGTCGCTGATAGAGATTGGTCTGCACTGCTCTTCCCGATGGGAGAAGCCCACTCCTTTATTCGAGATGAGTGGCCGTACAACCCTTTTGTCGGGCCGCAAGAAGAGCGGATGCACGAGCGTCGTGGCTTAGCTGAACTGGCTACTGAACTGTTCAAGTATGAGCAGTTTAACGGTTTTCGGATCTTATCGTGTCCTCCGATACTCAGTGACAATGCATCGCGTCTTTTTGATGGTTTAATCATTTACCCCTTCGGCGTTCTTCCTGTCGAGCTTAAAGATCACCACGGTGACATCAAAATTGAGATGGCAACGAGCCAGCGCAATAGCATGTGGGTTGCGAATGACAGAGGTGAACATTGTTTTTCTAACCCGGTTCATAAGCTAAGAGAGTCGATCCGCCGCTTTGGGGATCACCCCGCCTTTAAAGGCTTAGATCCGATGTTGAAAAATGCTGGATTAGTAGTTTTTACGTCACCTTACGCCAAGGTCCAGTGTGGCTATCAAGGTCAACTTACTCCGGCGCCTTTCTACCAAGCGGGAGAAGTCATGGTGGCGCATACAGAACATCTGGGACAAATGTTGCTTGGGTTCTGTAAAGGGCGATTTGGAAAAAAGCTGAAGCATCGCCTAGATGAATCTGAAATTAATCGGATAGTGAGCCAACTCATTGATATCGCGCCGGCTAGTGGTGGGGACAGGATTGTGATCGGCGATTATCAATGTAGCCAGACTCCGATAGCGTCGGAGTCGACCGATTACTATCAGATCTACGACGCTTGGGAAGATGAGCATCATTTGTGGGCTAAGCGATTTATGATCGATCACCTAAGTCGGGTGCACCGGCAGGCGGAGATCCAAAGCTTGGGCCGGGAAGCGCAGATCCTAAAACGACTGGCAAGAAAAAGTATTGATGGTGTTCAGCACTTTGATGGCAAAGAAGAAACTGACGATAACCTATATATATTTTTGCAAGCAGCACCTAGTGTTTCGCTTAAAGCGTGGATGGAAACCTCTCGAACCCGCGGCGAGCGCATTAAGTTGCTGCTGTCTTTGGCTCAGATTTTAAAAGGGATCCAATCAGTGGGCGAGCCCATGATCATCCACCGCGCGATCAATCCTAATAACATCCGTATCGACGAGGCGGGCAATCCCTTATTGATCAACTTTGAGCTATGTCAGCTGGAAACTGTAGCCACTTTGCCGTTAAACGCTAGGAGGACATTTGCCGCAAGCTACCAGGCGCCAGAGGTCAACGAACCCGGTCAGAGTCTTAGCTACTCGGCAGATATTTTTAGCTTGGGTGTACTTGCAGTGGAGTTACTTCGAGGCTCATTGCCTTTTAAAGAGTCCGCCAAGGAGCTGATCGCCAAGGGGCGTCGTCGCGCCTTTTGGGGTGGGCTCTGTCAAGACATGGGGATAGCGACAAGTCACGCTGAGTTTCTACAGCGAGTGCTTCATAACGTAGCAAGGCACCGCCCCGCAATTGATGATGTTATTAAGGTGATTGGATCATGGAACGATTAGCCGCTCGTGGATTGGGGCTGTTGCCCCATACTCGCTACCAATTGGACAAGGTTGTGTATGAAAATGCTGCCACTAAAAGAGCCTTTTATCGGGTAAAACATGCCTCGATGCCAGGTCTCACCTATGGACTAAAACTGCTTCAAGTTGATGATCCTAGAGAGGCCAAGACCGTTCGACATGAGGTGACGGCTCTGAACCGCTTACCATTTGGCACAAGCGCAAGATGCCACCACCACTGGCAAGATGGAAATACTCACTATTTGTTGACCGATTGGATAGATGGCAAACCACTGTCGGAAATCTTTACCCGGCCTCCCCAATCTCAACAGGAGGGGCTGGAGCGCATCAAAGTGGCAGAGAAGCTGGCCAGTAAACTGGCAAACCTGCATCGATTGCGTGTTATTCATCGGGACATCAAGCCGGAGAACGTTGTTGCCCAAGTGACGGGTCGTAACGTGCGGGATGTGGTTCTGATCGATTTTGGCTTGTCGAATCAAAAGCGGGGAATTGAAGAGGGAACCTACCTGTACCGTTCGCCAGAGCAGGGGGGGACTCGTTCGGTAAGCCTTTCCGGTACCAGTGATGTGTTCTCGTTATGCCAGACCATTCTTTTTCTGCTTACCGGCCAGCCAATCACGCTTGAGGCCAGCTTCAACCATACCGATTGGGACACCGACATCGTTCTGTCCCTACCCAACTGGTGCCTGCCCGAATTGAATGACTTGCTGGTCAAAGGACTCAGATTTAATCCAAATGATCGTCTAAAGCAGGCGTCGACGGTGGCCAATGGCCTCAGGGATGTATCAAGGAAGATGAATGCCAGGAGGGCACGATGACAGAATTGTTAGAGCAAAAGGTACCTTTTTGGCCGGAGGATAAAATCTCAAATTATGGCTCGGCGATCCCTTTGCTGCATCGGCCAGACAAACATTATCGCGATAATAACTGGCCTCAGAACGGGCCTTCAGAGGCAAAGGTTTTTTCGCAACTTAGCAGTGCCACCAAGGCTTGGACCTGTGCTTTTAAGCAGAAAAACCGCGATAACGTAAATATCAGCTTGTTGGTAGGCAACTACAAGGTCACGGTGAATATTGTACGAAAGGACGGCAGGTTAAGGTTGTGGATAAACCGTATATTTTTTGCCAGTAACCGGGATCGCCAAGAGGCTTTGGAGAAAGGTGCGCTTGTTTCGTTTGCTGGTATTAAGGTGCTGACCGGCATTGAGTTTGGCGAGGGTTTCGAACGGAAAGAACGTCGCTATGAGAGCGGCAGCTATGTCCAGCAATTGCTCGATATCATCCACTCTCCCTGGAATGCGGATGGAGAGGAAGTCGCGCTTGAAAAACCTGAGGAGGACCGGCTTAGCGATGATGAGCGTGAATCTTTAGAGTTGATACGTAGCTTTATCGATTCTGAGTACGAACTCGAGCAGATAACGGCACAACAGACCATGCCATTTACAGCCACTTCCATTACCGCACGTAGCCGGGCTACCACCTACCGATTGCATTATGAGGTGCATTTTGATGAGTTTGATTATGCTCGCTTACTAGAGCTCAAGCCCAGTCTTTTGGTCCTGCTATCCGAAATGCAGGAGCCAACGGAAGTATTGTTTGAGGTGACAGACTTAACTCCAATTGAAAAGAAGCCGGTTGTTTATGTCAGTGTAGAGCGGCAAACCGCTTCAGAGCTGATTCCTACTGAGGCGATGCTCGGGATAGCGGCGCTCCCCACCCTAAAGAAAGTGCGCAATGCTGTGGTGGATGCCCTAGAGGCGCAAGCGACTAAAAACCCTTGGCTGCTCTCTGTCGCTGCAGGTTCTTACCGCTATTCACCTCTGAAGCCGGAAGTGGTGCCACTGCCCCCCAGCAAGTTTCCGCCAACCCCCTCTCAGGTTAAAGCGATTAACAGCGGGGCGGGGAGTGACGACTTTACTCTGGTGTTAGGGCCGCCTGGGACAGGTAAAACGACCGTGATCCTGCAGTGGGTGAAATATTTTGCCGCCCAGGGCAAGCGGGTTTTGGTGACCTCTCAAAATAATAAAGCCGTAGACAACGTGCTGGAGCGTCTGGCAGAAGAGGACGATTTTGAGTGCCTACGGATTGGGAGTGAGAACAAGATCAGCTCGTCGCTCGAAGCCATCATGTTGGACAATAAGGCCGCTGAGCTACAAGAAAAAATGTTTGCTCAGGCAAACGAGATACTGAGTAAGCTGAGTTTGCAAAAGTCACTGCTTGAAAGGCTGATCAAAAACGCTCCAGAGATCCTTGTATTGATCCGAAGAAGAGACTCGCTTAGAGGCTCGTTGGTCACCTCTAAGATCGAAATTGAACTGCTGCAAAACAAATTAGTTGAATTGGTTAGAGAGATCTCGACCGTCAAAAACGAATTGCAGTCATGCCAGCTTAAAATTGATCACGTGAGCAGTCAGCAATGGCCGATTCTTAAGTCTGTTGGAGAGGTTGTGAATTCGTTCCGGCTGAAATCCATCAGGAAAAAACTTGGTCAGGAGGAGGAGCGACAGGCGTTACTTGAGCAGCAGCATGCTAAAACCCAGCAAGACAGCTTAGGCCTTGAATTGACACGCTCTAGGTCCAAGCAGGAACTCGAATCAGCGATAGCTCGTATTACTGGTTACTTTGGCCCAAGTGAGTCTGTCGTGCCGGAAATTATCATGCCGGGTACGGGCTCGCAAGAGGTGACATGTGCCGAAGTCGAGGAGTTGGAAGCACTTGCAAAACGCTTGGATAACGTCCTCATTGACTTGACGACCTGGTTTGACAAGTTGAAAAGTGAGCGACAGCAAGCGCTGTATAAAATGCTGATAGAAAACGTCAACGTTGTCGGCGCCACCTGTATCGGTATCAACACTAAGGCTCTCTTTAGAGAGCTGGACTTTGATGTCGTCATCGTCGATGAGTCCGGTCAAATCCAGCTACATAACCTGATTGTGCCTCTATCTCGTGCGCCTAAGGCCATTTTGGTGGGCGATCACAAGCAGTTGCCCCCTGTGGTTAGTGACGAAGTGTTGGAGGAGGTCGCCGCTCAGGGATTTGAAGAGCAAGAGCATAAAGATCTGTATCGCTTGAGCTGGTTCGAGCATCTTTGGAATAACGCTCCTGACGACCGGAAAATCATGCTTGATACTCAGTTTCGTTGCCCCTCGATGATCAGCGACTTTGTCTCTGAGGCGTTTTACGAAGGTAACTATTTTGCCGGTGTCGGTATGGATAAAAAGCAGGCGCTGTTGTCGTTTTGCCCTAAACCCATGGTTTGGGTAGACACCTGTCGCATGGCAAATAAAGCGGAGCAAGCTACCAATCAAGATGGCCGTACGGTCGTACAAGACAATGCGTGCGAAACACGGTTGATTATCGAGGTTCTTCAGCGGGCGATCCAAGAAAAGCCAGAGCTGGCGGAGCAACGTGAGATAGGGGTGATTGTTCCCTATGCCAATCACGTTAAAACCATTCAAAAGGCGATACGCCGTCAACAGCGTCAGGGACAACTCACTGAGCTGACCATGCCGCTTAACGAGTTGGTTGCCTCTGTGGACAGCTTTCAGGGGCAAGAGCGAGACCTGATTATCTTCACCTTTACCCGCTCTAACCCAAGAGGGCAGGTGGGATTTCTAGCTGACTGGCGCAGGCTTAATGTGGCCCAGACCCGGGCTAAAAAGCAGCTGGTAATGATAGGCGACTCCCAAACCTTGATGAAGGGGGCGACCCGAAAAGAAGCACGGGATAGCGAATTTAAACTGGCGATGCAATTGCTAAGGAACAGCTGCGTCAAACAAGGGGCGCTGCTGGATGCTGTGCGGTTTTCACCACCGTCAGCCCAAAGAGCCAAGCGCAACGGACAACAGAGAGCTGGGCAGCAGAGCCCATCTAAACCTAAGTCAGCAGCTGATCGAAACCATGAGGTGAAGGATAATGACTAAAAAGCCAGCCGCTAAAAAGACAGCTCCTAAAAAAGTGGAATCCAACCAGGGGAAAGCCAAACGATATAGCCTCAATCAGTGTTATGCAGAGGTGCTGGAGAATCACCTAAAGGATGGGGAAACCATCTACTATGCCAAAAACTGCATGTTGCCCATTCTCAATATCAAGATATTGGTGAAAGAACGCAGTCGGGAGGAACTCAGTGACATTGATCTGATGCTGTTTCGTTTGATTGACCAAGGGATCCGGTCACCCGACTCCATCTGTCTGCTTACCGGCTTAGCCAACAAATTGGTGAATCGCCACTTGGAAGATCTGTTGGGGCGCGACCTGCTCTGTTACGAAAGTGGCCAGTTATCACTCAGTGAGCTGGGGGCGGAATCGTTAGAGTCCGGAGTACCGGTGCGCCTAGTCCAACGGGCCTTTCGCTACTGCGCCGTCACCGAACAATTGTTACCGAGAGCGGCCTACGGATTGGTGTATTCGGAGCTGAATGAATTGCGAAGCCCGGAAAGCGGCCGTTTTATGAAGTACAGCCATATCCTTGAAGAATCACAAATGGTGAGTCTGGCAGGAATGGATTTGAGCGGCATACCTTCTAAGCGGGCATTGAACCTGACTGATGAAGCCATTGCCTTTGGTGAGGTGCAGGGTTACACCTCGGGTTATCTGCAGACCAAGCTGTTTCTAGTCGGGCGTAAGCAACCGGAGCGGGCCTTGGTGGCTTTCGGTAAGGCCTGCCTTGAGTATGATGCCAACGCGATTATCTCGATGACCCAACCGCTCGATGAAGCCAAACTCAATACGATATTGCGTGATGAACTCAGTAAAGATGGCGTTACTGAGTTCTCTATCCGTTATGACGCCTTTGGGCTGCCACTGGTCACGCTTGAGCAGGCTGGTGACAACTGGTTGAAGAGAAAGCTTGAGGGCGCTCAGCCAGCCATTCTGTTCTGTCAGACCCCACAGCATCAGGCCAAACCCGTGACCTTGGGGAGACTCAACGGCCATACGGTGCGTTTTGTTTTGAATGATCCCATAGAACAGCGCATGGCTAACCAACTGAGCGACTTGACTCGTTTGGGTGAGGCCTTTTATGCCATACCTTTCAAGCAGCGAACAGGCAAAATTGTCGCCGCTTATATTGCCGAGCACGCCAACTATTCCGAAGAGGAAATTGAGCAGCTGCGGGAGTGGACGACACGGCTAAACATGGGACGACAGGCAGCTTGGCTGCCTGAACCTAAGCCCGAGCCTAAAGCGGAGGCGCTCGCATGAGTGACTATCAATGGACTGGCTGGGGCTTGTTGCCGCTGGTACTGTCCGAGCGCCAGAGCCGTCCCTTGTTAAGCAGGCAGCCCTGGACGCACTGGAGTGAGGGGCTCGACGCGATTCAAATCAAGGATACCCGTCGCTTCTACACGCGCTCGACAGCGTCTATCCTGCGGCCAGTTAAGGGCGGGCGCTTTACGCTCGATTTGGCACAGACCGATAAGGGGTGTCTGACGCTGGTTGACGAAGGCGTGACGGTGCGATTGGTGGCACTGCAGCTGCTGATCGTCGAGGGGGCCGCTTTGATCTACTTTCACTTCGTCTCCGAGGGCACATATGACGCCGAGACGATAGCCCGAATTAATCGCACAGTTTTTGCTTGGCATCCGAGAACGCACACGCATAGCTTGCCGGATTGGACAGATGTACACGGCCAATTGAACACGCTAAGGGATCACCTCAGCACGTTGCTGGCTATCCCATTGGATGAGGAGCGGGATTACGGCGAGGATGCCTTTGGTCATGAGTTAGTCAACTGCTGCTGGGTCAAAAACACGGAAGCAGTCGGTGAGCGAAGCGAAACAAGCGATCTGTGCGTGAGCAAACTCAGTGCCGGGGTAGACTTGGCCAACCCAAGATATAGCCTGTCGCCGAAGGAGTTAGAGCGTTTGCAGGGGCAGCAATTTTGCTACTGGCGCGATTGGCGCTGTCAGTTCAACCTGAATCGTTTGGTGTTTGTCGATGAAACGCCGGGTCGCTCCTCTTTGCAGCTGAACTTGTGTCAGAACCACTATTATCTAGACCTTTTTGCCATGGTGATCCTGCAGCGCATCTACCTGAATCACTTCAAAGATGAGTTGATTTTAGGCGCGGCTAAGGAGCGCAGTCAGCTGTTCCAGCGCATCTCCGATTTTCGGCGGCGCTACAAGGTCTCGCATATGTCAACCTACCCCTTCGCCGAAAAGCTCTATCAGTACCTGTGTGATCAGGCCGGACTGAAGGAGATTGAGGAGCAAACCTTTACCGAGCTGGATCATAGCCACACATTGTGGCGTCAGGAGAAGGAGGAGACCAATGGCTCAGTGCTGCTGTTTGTCTCTTTGATTGCCGCGTTGCTGTTGCCAGCCAGCTCCCTCGCGACCATCTTTGCCCTAAACAAGGAGCAGATGGGACTGCCGTTCTGGCTAGGCTCAGGGGTGATCACCTTGCTAACGTTGATATTTGTGGTGTTGCCGCCGCTGAGAAAGTATCGAAAAGAGAAAAAGCAGTCGCTAGGCTAAGCAACAGACGTGGCGAGTCCAGTGAGGAGAAGATAGGAGCAAGGGGATGAAACGGGCACTAGGGCTGGTGTTTGGCGGGCTGCTTGGCAGCTTATTCGGGCCGCTTGGCGTTTTGATCGGCGGGGGATTCGGCTTCTGGGTTACCGGGACTGGTGCTTCTGCGCCGAGCTCTGAGGATGATATCGGGGCCAACGATCCATTTTTTAGCACTTCATCGACGTTTTCGACATTGGATATGGAGAGCGCCGAGAATGATGGCATGGGTAATGATATCTCCGATATCAACCCGGTGACGGGCTTGCCGATGATGGGGGGGATTGGCGGGATCGATGCCGGTGGCAATTTTTATGGGAGTGGTGGCAGCAGTTCCAGCGATAGCATGGACTTTGCTGATATGGGAACGTCGGATATGAATCCGGCGACCGGGCTGCCCATGATGGGGGATGGGATCGGCGGCATCGATGTTGGCGGTAACCCCTATGGGATGGATTCGAGTGACAGCTTCAGCTCAGGGATCGACGACAGCCTCAGCTCAGGGTTTGATGACTCGTTTGGCTCATCCTTTGACGACAGTTTTGGCTCCAGCAGTTTCGACAATGACTGGTAGAGCCTGGTATGTGTCAGTCGGTGCTATAACTTGCCTCGTTGGGGTGCTTTTCCGCCAGTTGAGAGTCGCTCGCATAGGGCACTTTGCCGGAAGGCACTATGTTGGCGGCGGCATCTAGGTGGACGTCTTGATCATCAAAGAAGATGTGGGGGCGGAAGGCCTTGAGTACCTTGTCTTTGCCGACGCCGCCGAGGAAGAAAGCCTCATCGACGTAGACGCCCCACGCGCGCAGAGTTTTGATCACCCGCATCTCGGAGGGGCTGTTGCGTGCGGTGACCAGTGCGATGCGGACGGGGGAGTACTCTACCCGCATGGGAAGCCGGTCCTGCAGATGGGACAGTTTGTGCAGCAGCTTGGCGTAGGGGCCTTCTTTCATCGGGGTGTCTTGGGCTGCATCTTCCTGGGCGTGGAACTCGGCCATGCCCTGGGTCTTGTAGACCAACTCGCTCTCATCGCTAAACAGCACGGCGTCGCCATCGAAGGCGATACGGACTTGGCCCTCAGGGATCGAACCGGCATCTGATGGCGGCGCTTTGACAATGGCGGCAGCGCACTGGCGTGAGTCAATCACCTTCTGAGCATCGCCGACATTTGTGGTAAGGAATAGATCGACACTGAAAGCGTCGAGGTAGTCGGCGACCGACTCTCCAGCGGTAAAGGCGGAGCGGGTAATGCCAAGTCCGTGGCTACGGATATTGTTGAGGATCTGCAGCCCTGAGTCGGGACTGTTGCGGGACATCACTACTACCTCGACCAACGGAGATGGGTCGTCCTTTTGATATTGGTTGAGCCCGAGCAAGGCTTTCACCAATGGGTAGCCGGTACCCGGAGCCAGCTGGTCATTTTCATGCTTCAGCATGTACGCCCGGTAGGCCTCGATGGCCGTGTTGGGATCAGAGTCCTTGGTCTCCCGAAAAATCCGGTCTGACTCGGCCATATCGAATAGGGCGGTGGCACTGATCCCGACGACAAGGGTGTTGGTGAGGTCAAATGGCATAGCCACCTCCGTGTGATCTTCTTACTCATCCATGACAACCCAGGCATTGGTTGTGGACTTATCGCAATGCCTGTCCTATCTAAAAACTACTCTGTTTCAGCCTGTCACTTCCACCTCAAACTGCTCAATGATATCCAATACTGCTTCGAGGAATGCTCGGCCTTCAGGTGATGCTGTGCCTAGACGCAGGTAGGCCGGAATCCGCTCATTGAATTCGGACTTGGTGCAGGGCTGAAACTCATCAAGCGCCTCCACCATTGCCGGGCGAAGCAGGCGCTTGTCATCAGGCGTATCGGGGAACTCCGGTACGATGACTGACGCATTAAAGTGTCTGAGTTTTTCCTGCAGCGTGCCGACTTCATGACGGAACTGATCTGTGACCTCATCTTGCGCCGCCGAGTCCGATTGAATTGCTTCAATCTCTTCGATTTCTGACGCCAGCTGCGTCTCTTCCTGAAGTTCCGCCGCCGGAGTGCGCAGTTCATCCAATTGTCGCAGAATTGGCACCAACTCACCCTCAGGGTTCTTAAACCAATCGGTGGACCAGATCCGCTGGATATTCCAGTCCAAGCCTTCCAGTACTTGTTGGCGAAGACGATCACGGTCTCGAGCTGATTTGGCACTGTGGTAGGTGGCGCCATCACACTCGATCCCCATCAGGTAGCGGCCAGGCTTGCCCGGATCCTTGACCGCTAGATCGATAAAGAAGCCCGCGACGCCCACCTGAGGCTCGCATTCGTAGCCATATTGGCGGAGTCGCTCCATCACCGCGATCTCGAAATCGCTGTCAGGTTCTTTCCCGGTATGAGTAGCCTGTGCCATGACACCGGTTTGGGCAAATGCGAGGAACTCCTTCAATGCGATGACGCCGCGAGAGGACGTTTCACTGGTCAGGATGTCGGCACCGGTCATTGAGCTGAATACATGCATCCGCTTTTTCGAACGAGTGAACAGAACATTCAAGCGACGCCAGCCTGCGGCGGAGTTAATGGGGCCAAAGCGTTGTGGCACTTTGCCGCCAACCTCTTGAGGACCATAAGTGAACGAGATAAAGATGACATCTCGCTCATCCCCCTGGACGTTCTCCAGGTTTTTGACAAACAGTGGTTCGTCAGACTCCTTGGCTAAAGCGTTTTGCAACAGGGGATCGTCCTTACTGATCTCCTCGATACTGCGCTCAATCTGCTCCCGCTGATCAGCACTCATGGCAACGACGCCTAATGATTCGCCGGGGCGTGTTTTGAGGTGGTGCGCGACGGCACGGGCTATGACGCGGGCCTCCTCAATATTGCGGCGGTTTACAAACCGGCCATGCTCAATTCGGGTGAATTTCACCCCATAGTCGTCTGAGCGGGCAAAAGGTGAAGGGAAGACAACCAAGTCAGAGTCATAGAATGACTTATTGGAAAAGGCGATGAGCGATTCATGGCGGGAACGATAGTGCCAGCGCAAGCGGCGGCAACCGAACATCGGGATCGCTGCATCCAAAATACTCTCGGACTCTTCAATTGCAGAGACGTCCTCTTCCTCAGTATCGATGGCACGATCAAAGAAGCTGGTGGGCGGCAGCTGCTTAGGATCGCCAACCACCACAACCTGTTTGCCTCGAGCGATGGTGCCAATGGCGTCCTCGGGCTTCACCTGTGAGGCCTCGTCCATGACGACCAGATCAAACTCAATCTGGCCCGGCTCCAGATATTGCGCAACGGACATTGGGCCCATCATGAAGCAAGGTTTCACTTCGACCAACGACGCGCCGGCTCGGTTGATCAGTTGGCGAATAGGGAGATGGCGTGTTTTCTTGCCCAGCTCGTGTCGGATCAGGGCCATCTCACTGTAGGTGGAGACTTTGCCACCTGAGTTACCTGCAGGTGCGTCATGCTTGCTCGCCTGATAGGCGATCTTCTGCTGATTGAGTTTTTTAAGCTTGTTGTCGTATTCGCGGAATTTGTTCTGAATCGCGCTTTGCTCTTTGCCGGAGTAACGCATGATCTCCGGTGCCTCGTTGATGATCTCTTTTGACAGCAGAGCGTAGATCGAGGCCGCGAGCGCGGTATCCAAAGAGCCCGCTTCAATACGATGCTGTTCGACGGCCAGTGTCAGTTTACCCAGTCCTAACTGTGTCATCTTGTGCTGGATGTTGAGGTAATCAATCCAGGTATTGAGGAAGTCGGTTTGTGCCAAGGCTCGCTGATTGCGGCCAATCAGTTGCGCAACGGAGTTACCGCCAAACTGGGTCCACTGCTCGATATCCAACTTTGCTTCACTGCTGAACTGTTTGCGCCCCTCGTTACACTGGAGCAGGCTTTGAGAGGCCAACTCCGCATGTTTGGTGAGCTGGTTATAGGCCAGATGGCCATGCTCACCGCGCAACATCTCCATCAATTGCGGCAGGTCTCCGATGCTCTCTGTCAGAGCTTGGTGCCGTCGGACTCGGGCAAGTTCGGTTTCAGAGAACTTGCCTGCATGGACATCGAGAGCCAGCGCATTACCCCACACGAAGGATCCTTTTTGCTGGCTCCAGTGTTGTTGCGCTTTCTCATGGCCTAACAGCTGATTGAGGCGTTCGCGAACTCGCCTCAGAGGGGCATCTTGCTGGCGAAGTTGGGGTTGCAGCGCATTCAAACCGTTTCGAAGCGCTGTTTTCAATGCCAGCAAACCATGGTTTTCATCGAGCAGGTCCTGTCTGCTATTTGAGAGCGCAGGCGTATGGCTAAAGTGTTGTTGGAGTTGATCAAGTGCTTGGAGGCTGTTGGTCAGCGCCGCATACTCAGGCTGGGAAGCCAGGTTTTGCATGCCCAATAACATTTGGGCGGGTAACGCCATCAAGCTATCCGCCAACGCAGCACGCGCACCAAAGCCAAAACCATACTCTTCACGCAGTGCGCAATACCAGCTGCGCAGCTGTTTGAGCTTAGTGATGTCGGTGTCAGTACCACGAAATAACTCGCCTAGATCATTTTGATACTCTGGGCTTTGGATCAGGTCGGATTCCGATTGCTTAAACTGTGCGGCTTGAGGCAAAGCCTCAACTAAGGCTTCCAACTTGGTCGAGCTTTGAGCCAGCCCCAGTGCCGTTTTCCGGTCTTGTCGCCAAGCAGAGGAGAACCAACTGAACAGACTGCTACCGCGCAAGGTGTCATGCAGTCGATGCAGTTCTTCCGCTTGTGGCAAACGCTCTACCCGGAAGGTGGTTTGCAGCTCTACTTGTTGTGCTTGCCATTGACTGAGATCGTGCTCCAGCTCTGTGAGTAGCGGATCCATAGCTGGGTTATCAAAGCGTGCCTGGCGGTTGCGTACCAGGGCCGGGTCCAGCGACTGGGCAAACTCAAACAGCAAGGTGGTTTCTTTGAGCCCCAAGCGGGAGGTCTTTAGGCTCGCTTTGGCTCCCTCGGTCATGTTGGGGCGAATATCGCTGAGCAGTTTCTCTACTTGCTTGAGCTGCTC
Organism: Ferrimonas pelagia; assembly: GCF_039543565.1. Taxonomy (NCBI): domain Bacteria; kingdom Pseudomonadati; phylum Pseudomonadota; class Gammaproteobacteria; order Alteromonadales; family Ferrimonadaceae; genus Ferrimonas; species Ferrimonas pelagia. The sequence continues at coordinate 16,668 of NZ_BAABJZ010000076.1, forward strand.
GATAGTGTTTTCCACAGTCGTAAGCCGGATTACCAGTTGCTCAGGGCTGGCATCAGGAGCGCCGCTGATTTGCATCAAGCTGTCCAGCTCGTGACTGAGCTGAGACTGAAGCGGTGTGCAATCGAGCAGTTGTGGTTCAAACAGCGTCGCTAAGGCATCGTTGGTGTCATGGAGCTGCTGGTAGTCCTGCAGCAATTGGGCTAGTCGACCTAGCTCACCGGGCTCACTGAGCTGGGCCACTAAGGAGAGATCTTCATCCCCTGCCAGCTTCGGCAGCTTGGTTAAACGAGTGACTTGCTGCTCTAATTGTTGCCAGGGCAACTGTACAGACAGGCCAAGTTGACTCAAGTCATCTTTATCCAGCGTGTCGGCCAAACGCGCCAGTTGAGCGAGCCACTGGCCTAACGGGGTGATTAACTTCTCAAACTCAAACTGGGCCAACTGCAGGTTTTTTACACCATACCAGGGGTGGGCTTCGAGTTTTTGCGCTTCGCACTGAGCAGCCATTTGTTGATAGATATCGGCAAACATCTCGGCTTGATCTTGCAAGCCTCGGAGTTTGGCTGCACTGAGATTTTTACCATGAAATGTCTCGGGACTAAGCTCGATCTGAACCGTGCTGTTTTGCTCGCGATATCTGACGGCGCTGGCCAGGATCTGCTGAACGGTTTTGCCCGTCTGCTGCCATTGGGTATTGAGCTTCTCAGCGTACTGACTGAGTTTGGCCCGGTTGGCTTCGTACAGCTCAATCTCGGTATCAATTGTATGTGGAGCGCGAAACTTACCCTCCATCGCTAAGCGAGCCGCCAAGTCATCAAGCAGTTTGCGCTTTTGTGTTTTGTGGCTGTGCAACTCCAGACAGAAATCCCCCAGCCCGGCTTTATCTAGCCGGCGCTTCACGACCTCCAATGCCGCCATCTTCTCGGCAACAAACAGCACCTTTTTACCTTGGGCGATGGCTGCGGCAATCAGGTTGGTAATGGTCTGTGATTTGCCTGTGCCCGGTGGGCCTTCGACCACCAAGTTTTTGCCCTTGATGGCGTCGATCAGAGCGCTGTGCTGCGAGCTGTCGGCATCGTCGATAAGCGGATAGTGTTCATGCACGCCTTTGAGCTGGTCGATGCGGTATTCCTGAGAAAAATCCCCTATTTCGTCGTCGCTGCGGGACTCGAAAAAGCGCTTCACCAAAGGGTGCTCAGTGATGTTTGGGGCGCCTTGCGGCCAGCGCTCAGGGTCCAGGTCGAAATACATCAGCTGTTTGCTAAAGTCGAGCAGGGTTAAAGTGCAGTGGCGGTGGGTTCGCCACTTTGGCTGGTGGCGCTCAATCACCGATTGCACATCCGCCAGATATTGTTCCGGCAAGGGGGCTTCGTCAAAATCGGGCAGTGCCAAGCCAAAGTCCTGACGGAGTTTTTCCCGCAGGGATAGGTTGGGTAACAGGTCTTCGCCGCTGTAGCTCAATGAGTAGCGATAGGTGCCCAGTTTGGGGTCCAGCTTGCCCTTCTCCAATGTCACCGGCAGCATCAGCAGTGGCGCATGACGCACCAGTTTGCTGTCATTGCTTTCCTGCCACTCCAGGAAGCCAAAAGCCAAAAACAGGACGTTGGCGCCGGTCTCTTCGATTGCCGTATTGGCTTTACTGCGCAGGCCACGCAGGCGGGATTCCATCTCCGGTGGAAACATCAAAGTTTGGATCTCACTGTCTTGATGCTTGCTGTGGAGTCTGCTCTCTGCTTTAGGCAGTTCGTAATCGGTATTTAGCCCCAGCCAATTGGCCCACTCTTTGGCCGTCGGGTTTTTTAGCTGGGTCTCTTTACCGGTTTCCTCGTCGACTCGAATAAAGCCTGCTTCAATCAATTGTTCATGGCGGGGCTCAGGCACGGCTCCAAACACCATGGACTTATCATTGAGCAGCTGGTCGAACAGTTGGTCTGGCAGTTCATCCACCACGCGGATGGCGTTGGTCTTGGTGTAGCGATAGCTGATGAGCTTATTGCGGCCACTGAGATCCAACAGGCGTTGACGCAGCGCCTGCAATGACTCGAAGGCAAAACCCTTAGACGAGCGCTTGGAAGACGGCTCTGATGTTTGCGATTGAGCCTGAGGTTGCGGATGACGCTTTAATTGTTGAGTCATATCGATACGCTTTTTCTTCGAGGTCGTTAGGGCTTGATGAAGCGCTTGTTGTGACGCGCAGGGCTGTGTTGCCGATTTTATTGGCAGCGAACCGTCTAATTTGCGCCAGCCAAAGTCGGCATCTTGGTGAGTATAAGCTTGCAGCTCACCATAGAGCAGCTGATTCACGACTTTGCGAGGTGCAGCGAGTCTTTCAGCGATCTCCTTCGCCTTCAGGCCTGGGTGCTGAGCCAGTAACTCAATCAATTGCTGACCCTGCTTGGACAACTCGCTGGCCTCTGGATGAGCCTGTGCTCTGGGCTGTGACACAGTCGCGCTAGTTTCCCTAGTGATGATCTTTGCTTGATTCAGCCGTTGGAATAAGCCGACTTTGGGCCCAGTCTGTTTGCTGGCCGTGTCTTGGCTGAGGCGGCCACTCTCCAGTCTGGGGAGCAACTGTAAACTGGCAAAGCTTTGTTCACCGGCTTTGATGTAACCAGGGATCTGGCTGAGCGTCATGGTTTCCCGCTGAGGCGCACCCTCAGGAAGACCTTCCAGGTGAAGTCCTTTATCGTCTCGGAATACCCGACGCAACTCGAAGTTGTGATAGGGCAGGGCCTTGCCTCGCAGCTTGCGTTCGAATGAGAGGAAGATACCTTGCCCCTCCCAGTGCAGATTGTTTTTATTCTTCATTTTCCATCACGCTGGGTATTGAGTTCATTGGAGTACTAACGTCATGCATTCAAAGGGCCACAGCTTGCTCTTGTTTGCGTCCAATTCGTGTCTAATCTCTATCCCGACAGATTACCTACCAGAATGGTCGTGGTCTTACTCCACTCGAATTATGCCCGGCACTGGCACCGGTGTTCTCAATGTCGCTACTGGCGGTGGTTCTACAGCAAGGAACGCACAAATTTACAATGATAGGAGCTTCGGGCCTCAAGCACTGGCGTTTCAATGACCCTGACTCCTTGACCCCTGTTGAACTCCCCCGTCGTTATTGCTTACTCGCCGGCTCTAGCCGTTGGTTATGGCTGTTCCAATAGGCGAAGGTGGTGGTCATTGCCGCTTTGCTAACGAGGGCCGGGGACTTGTCCTTGCTTCTTGCGATGCTGTTGAGGGTGCCGAAGTCGTCGTCGAAGCCGCTGTTTTCGTTGTCCCAATCCAGTGCTTCGTCCAGCTCTGGGCTTAAGAGGCTGTTTAGCTGGTGGATCACCTGGCAAGTTTGTTGGTGGGACAAAGCCGCGTCCGGTGCCAGGGTGTGGCCTGGCAGCAGGGTGCCTTTGCCTAAGTTCAGTGCATTGAGCGCCTGGAAGCAGGCTGGGGTCATGCTGAATTGGCTGCCGTCACGGGTGAAGCCAAAGGCGATGCGGTATTGCTGATAGAGCTCAGACAGGCCGGACAGCGGGTGATGTTTGGTGAGGAGATCGGACATGGCATCCCATAGTTCCACTTCACTTCGATGTGGCGAGCGATTGCGGATGGCCGTGAGGCCCTCAATCAGTTCGTCGGCCTTCTCTTCCAGCTCTGCGACCAGTTCGTCGCGTCGGTATTCCAGCTCCTTGGCGGCCGCTACTGCGTGATTGCGCTGTCGCTCTATGGGATCGTCAATCATGCTGGAGCCGCGATTGGCGAGGGTTGGGAAGAAGTGGAACAAGATGAGGTCGCCCGCGGACTTGCCGTTTTGACACTTTGTCTTGGCAAAGTACTCCTCCCAGCTGCGCTGGGAGGGAGGCGTGTAATCGTACTCAGCGTCCATCAGCTTGTTATGGCTACGAAGTCGCAGCTTGCCAGAACGGTCGAGCACCAGTTGCTTGGTCGAGTCGGTCTCGTTTTTGTGGGTTTCCAGATAGTCTATGCACTGGTCGATAAAGGGCAGGATATCGAGCTGGGCGTAGCGGCTGAAATCCAGTCCGGTGGCATAGTCCATGGCGGCTTCGAACTGGTGGCATTGCTCGCCGTAGAGTTCTTCGATGGTGTTGAATTGGTTCATAGCTGGCGTCCTTGTCGATAAAGCTTTGATGGGATGAGTGGCCTCGTGGGCGGGGAGGCCACATCCTTGTGGTTCTTTGCTAAGCGTATGTTTTACAGTTGGCCGGAGAAGGCTTTTTGGCTTAGTGATGCTGACAAGGTATTAAGCCCGGTTGTGGATGTACTAATGGATTCCTTTAACTGTTCAATTCTTTCGAAAATTGCGACGAACTCATTCTGCTTTTCCACTGGCGGCACGTAGACCTCAACAGACTCAAGGTTTTTCTGGCTAATCCCTTTGATCGTTGCGCCGGTAACAAATGGGCGGACCTTATGTGTTTTCACTTGCGGATGAGCCAAGTAGGCATAAAGGAACTTTAGGGAAAGCTGTTTGAAGCATGGGGTAACTCTGATGAGCGACGATTCGAACAGCAAAGGCTCATCAGATTGTGGAATTAGTGATGGCTTTGCCGCTCCCTCATAGTTCAGTGAACGGCGAGAAATTAAAAGGTCGCCTGCGGTTAGGCGGTACTTTTCTTGGTCTGCAGGAGAGGCATCCACACGCTTCAACGAACCCCTTTGTACGTAGTCATAGAATGCATCCCCCATGTGAACCATTTCTGTACCCGAATCTGAGTACATACCCTTTGGGTAGTAAGCCCCATTTTGAAGCTTTTGGCTTACAAGTTCTCTCAGCGGTTTCACCTCCCAGCCCTTGGGATTGGTGACGGGATCGCCGAACAGGTCGAGGAAGACGCTGCGGAGGAAGTCGTCGGCGAGCTGGATGGCTTGTTGGCGTTTGCGGCGAATGCCGTCGGCTTTGTCGAGGATGGCGGCGATGCGCTTTTGCTCGGCCAGCGGGGGCAGGGGGATTTCTGTATCCTTAATCATCCCCTGACTAATGTTAGGCTGCGCTCCACCTACGGCATTTCTTAAAAATACAGGTACTTTGGCTTGGAGCGCGTAGTAGACATACTTTGGGTGTGCCTTCATTGGATCGGGAACGATGCTACATACAGCCTGATTAGTTGCAGCATCTATCCCTAACATTGCCATTCGGCCAACGGTGGCGCCATACATAGCGAGTAGCACCGCGCCTTGCGGAACCATTTTTGCGCTGCTCTTCTGAACTGCCAAGTCTGAAATAAATTCAGTAGCCTCAGTGACGATCTTCTCTCTAAGGTCACCAGATTTGACCCAAGGAATCTCTCCCTCGAAATACTCAGGGACTTTGCGTGAGGGTGTGCCACCACTCCCTGTTTTGCAAAATTCTGAAATCTTAACCAACGGCCAACTCACAGCATCCCCTCCAGTGCCTTAAGCTCAGTCTGGATCTCATCTTCCAGGGTCATCAGCTGCTTGAGCAGCACTTTGGGGTCCTCGAAGGTCTCTGCCTTATACACCACCTCTTTGTAGCGGTTGATGGAGAGATCGTACTTATTGGCTTTAATGTCGGCGGCGTCCACCAGGAAGGCTTTCTGGGTTTTGTCGGCCCATTGCTCCAGTGAGTCTCCGGCAATCACCGCCTGCTGGTAGGCGCGGTACTGGGCCACCATGTCCGGCAGATCGTTGTCCTTGATGGCGCTGCGCTTGTCATCCAGCGAGAAGCCGTCGGCTTGCACATCGTAGAACCAGATTTTTTCCGAACTGCCGCCCTTGGTGAAGAACAGGATGGCGGTGGAGACGCCGGCGTAGGGTTTGAATACGCCAGAGGGCAGGGAGACCACGGCCTCCAGTTGGTTGTCCTCTAATAGGTGCTTGCGCAGGGTCTGGTGGGCCTTGGAGCTGCCAAACAGCACGCCGTCGGGGACGATGGTGGCGGAGCGGCCGCCGGTTTTGAGCATGCGCTGAATAAGGGCAACAAACAGCAGCTCGGTTTTTTTGGTTTTGACTACGCGTAGCAGGGTGGGATCGACATCCTCTTCATCCAGGCTGCCCTTAAAGGGCGGGTTAGCGAGGATGAGGGAGAAGCCTTCGCGGGCCTCGCTGCGGCGACGCTCCAAAAAGCTTTGGCTCAGGGTGTCCTGGTAGTGCACATCCGGGGTTTTGACGCCGTGCATGACGAGGTTCATGGCGGCGACCCGCAGCATGGTGGCGTCGAAATCGAAGCCGTGGAACATGTCGCTGTCGATGTGGTGGCGGTTTTCGATTAAGTCACCGGCGTAGAGGGTGTTGACCACCGGCTGGCCGTGCACGTCCAGTACTGGTTTGCCGTCTTCGAATTGCGGCTCGCGCTCGATGCCGTCCTCGGAGGAGTACTTCTCCAGCAGGTACTCGTAGGTGGTGGAGAGGAAGCCACCGGTGCCACAGGCGGGATCGCAGAGGCGGTCGGTTTCGCTCGGGTCGACCATCTCCACCATGGCGCGAATGACGTGGCGCGGGGTGCGGAACTGACCGTTGATCCCAGCGGTGGTGAGCTTGGAGAGCAGGTACTCGTACAAGTCGCCCTTGGTGTCCTTGTTTTCCAGCGGCAAGTCGGAGAGCAGCTCTACCGCTTTAACCAGCAGGGAGGGCTTTTGGATCATCAACTGGGCGTCTTGCATAAACTCGGCAAACAGGGTGCCTTCACCGGCCAGCTCGGCGAAGTGGGGGAACAGCTCATCTTTGATCAGCGGGTAGAGTTGATCGGCCCCTAAGTGACGCAGGCTTTCCCAGCGCAAGTGCTGCTCACAGTTCTCGAAACGGCGGTTAAAGGGCTTGCCGGTACGGGCACTGCGCTTCTCGTCGGCACGCTCGTTCATGTCCAGCATGCGGGCGTACATCAGGAAGGTGATCTGCTCGACTACGGTGAGCGGGTTGGTGATGCCGCCGGTCCAGAATTCTTCCCAGAGTTTGTCGATTTTGCTTTTCAGTTCGCCGGTGATCATAAGGGGCTTGGCTTCTCTTTATCTGTCTTATGTTGTCTTGTGGGCGCGGCGAAGCGGGGCTTCGCCGCGCGCGATGTTGTGTTGGTGCCGGGCAAATGGGACCGTGATGACCTCGGAGTCAGGGCCGCTATTGTAGCGGCTTTGGACGCGATCCGGGGTTATTCGGGGCTTTTAGGTTGTGACATCCACCTGCTTTTGCGGCTCGCCCATGGGCACGTTGAAGCGTTCGATGAACTGGACGATGACATCGGCCTGAGTTTCATTGAAGACGCCATCGAGGCCCTCGTCGTGCACTTGGGTAAAGGGCGCTTCGTAGAGCTGGGCGATTTCGATGGCGCCATAGCGCACCAGATGGCTTTTCAGCAGGTTGATAAAGCGCTGCTGGCGGCTGTTGAGCTGGGTGTACACCTGTTGAACAAAGGCGGTAAAGGCGTGCTCGATGGCGGCCTTGTCCATGCCGATGAGGGTGCGCAAGAGTTGATCGAGCCGGGCTGTGGAGTCGGGGAAGAACTCCTTTAGGGTGTTGAGATCCACATTGGGGTTCTGGGTATGCACCAGGGCGTTCAAGGTGGCCAGCTCGGATTCGCGCACCGGCTCACCGGCGCGAATTTGCTGCAGCACCGGGTTGGTGTCGAACAGGGGCTGCAGGGTTTGCTCCACGGCTTGCTTGTAGATCTGGTAATCCACGGTGCGAATGTCGGTCTTTACCTCGTCCACCTGGTATTCGGCACGGTCTTCTTTCACATCGATGATGGGGGGGACGGGGGCCGGTGGTGCCGTGCCTTTGTCGCGCAGATGAATGACACCGCGCAGCTCAGTACGGGCGTGCTCCAGGGTGGCGTGATCGGCATCGCTCCAGAAAGTGGCTTGTTGCAACTGCTTGACGGTGGCGGCCTTGGCGCGCACTTCGTTGAGGTGCATCGACAGGGTGGTGACTTTGTCGAGGATGGGGCCGGCGATGACATCCAGCTTGCCGGGCTGGGTCAGTTTAAGGTGCTGAGCCTGGGTCAGCTGCAGGTCAAAGCGCAGGGCTTCGCTTTCCCCTGAGATGTTGCGCCACTGCATCAGCGGGGCCATTTCATCCATCAACAGGTTGGCGGTGTCCGGGGCCATCTGGTGCAGGCGTTTGGCGTCACTGAGCTGGGCCTTGAGCTGCCATTTCTCCCGCACGGCGATGGTTTGGTCATTAAGCGCGTCGATGTCGGCTTTAATGAGGGGGACTATGGCATCGAAAACGTCCATCTCGGCGCGCTTGAGAGACTCTTGGGCCAGCTTGACGCGGGCTTCAAATAGGTTCTGGGACAGGGATTTTCCCTGGCTGCCCTCGTCCTCTTCATAGTGCAGTTTGAAATACTCGAAGTTGTTCCAGTGATCGAAGATGAGGAAATGGCTCTTGTGTTTACCCGGGCCGTAGAGGTTCTCGCACAGGCGGGTACCGCGGCCCACCATCTGCCAGAACTTGACCTTGGAGCGGATGGGTTTGGCAAACACCAAGTTGACGCACTCGGGCACGTCGATGCCGGTATCGAGCATGTCGACGGAGACGGCGATGGTGATCTCATCGTCGTTGCCCTCGGCACTCTTGAAGGCGTCGATGAGATCGTCGGCGCGCTCGTATTTGGAGTGGATCACCCGGCAGAAATTACCCCCCAGTTGGGGGTACATCTCATGGAACAGCTCGGTGAGCAGCTCGGCGTGGGCGATGTTGCGGGCGAAGACGATGGATTTACCCGGAAGCTGGCCATCGATATCACGCAGGCCCTTTTCCATCAGGTTGCGCAGGATGGCGCGGTTGGTGTCTTTGTTGAAGATGGCCTTGTCGAGTTGAGCTGAGTCGAAGTCGAGGGTATTGGGATCAATACCCTGATCTTCCAGCTCGGCCACCTGCTCGTCGCTCAGTTCGTTGGCCTTAAGCCCGTCGCGCAGAAATTTGGTGGTGAAGGACACCGGCTTAAAGTGCACTAGGTTGCCATCCTCGATGGCCTGTTCCAGCGGGTAGTTGGCGGTGGGCAGCTTGTAGTCGCAGCCAAACAGTTGGCTGGTGGAGCGGGAGATCATCTCCACCGGGGTGGCGGTAAGGCCCACCTGCAGGGCGTCGAAGTACTTAAACAGCTCGCCGTATTTGTTGTAGATGGAGCGGTGGGATTCGTCGGCGATGATGAGATCAAAGTGGCCGACGTCGAAACTCTCGAAATCTTTGATCATCCCCGGGTAGGTGGCGATGACGATGCGGGCCTTGGCGGCCAGATCTTTCTTGCTCTTGCCTTTGACGTAGAGCGGTTCGTTGGTGAACTCGTTGTAGGCGTTGGCGGCCTGCTTGCGCAGCTCTTTGCGGTCACAGAGGAACAGCACGCGCTTGGCCCAACCGGCGGCCAGCAGGCGCTTGGTCAGGGCGATGGAGACCCGGGTCTTGCCGGTGCCGGTGGCTTGAACGATCAGCGCTTTGCGGTGTTTGTCACTAAAGCGCTCGCACACCCGGGTGATGGTTTCGATTTGGTACAGTCGGCCAGCGACCTGGGTGTCTATCTCGGTTTGGTTGAGATTTTTGCGCTGGCTGCGCTGCTGGATAAGGTACTGCAGGCTGTCTTTGGAGTAGTAGCCGAACAGCTTGCGGGGCACATAGCCCTGGGCGTCGTCCCAGATCCAGATATCAAACCCGTTGGTGTAGAAGATCACCGGGCGCTGGCCGTGGGCCTTCTCTAACGCATCGGCGTAGAGCTTGGCCTGCTGCTGGCCTTTGCGGGCGTTTTCCCGGGTGCGCTTGGCTTCCACAACCGCGAGCGGTTTGCCGTCGTCGTCCCACAGTACGTAGTCGCAGTAGCCTTTACCGGTTTCGGTGGGCTGGCCGTCGACTTCGATCTCTTTGCCGACTTGTTCGGGGTCGTTGACGTTCCAGCCGTCGCTGCGCAGCTCGGCGTCGATAAGGCGGCGGCGGGTTTCGGCTTCGTTGAGCTCGAAGGTATTGGTGAAGCTGTCGGTGGTGGTCTTGAGTCGGGCCATGGCGGCCTGATCGATCTGCTGCTTGAGCTCGGCGGCTTGGCGCTGGGCTTTCTGTTGGGCGGCTTCGGCGGCCTCCAGTTCTTTCAGCGCTTGCTCTAATCGTGCGCTGTTGTCGGCCAGCTTCTGCTGCAGTGCCTTGTTCTTGCGTTTGAACTCGCCCTTGCTTTCGTCTTCGCGCGGGGCGTTTTCCGGGGACTGGTAGGGCGGACACTGGGCCTGTTTGCCATCGCCATAAGCGATAAACAGCCAGCAGCCGATAAAGTAGGACTCTTTGAGTAGCCAGAGGGCGTCGTGCTGATCGACATGGCCTTCGTGGGCGGCCTTATTGCCCCCTTTGCGCACGGCGTGGAACTTGTCGAGGATACGGCTATCGACGACGGAGCGCAGCTCGGCGTTACACAGCTTGTCATAGATGTTGGCGTTGGGCTCGGCGGGAATGCGCAACTCCATGAACAGGTAGCCGACGATCCTCTCGACATAGCAGCGCAGCTTGACCATGGCGCTTTGTGGATCGCTGACCGCGTAGGTTTCGGCAAAGGCGCCCAGATCGGCCAGTTCGGGCCAGGTGGTGCGCAGGTGTTCGAAGTTCATGGAGGATTTCACGCTCGCTATTTCCTTATCTGTGCCAGCTGTACCGCAATGACTATGCCAGAGTTGTTATTCGGTGTCCGTTGTCTGGGTCAAACCTACTGATTTCATCCAGTTGCCCAAGGTTTGATGACTCGAAGCGCCAAGCAGTTTTGCGGCCTGAGATTTGTTGCCTGCCGTTTGTGCCAGCGCCTTTTCGATGGCCGTTCGCTTAAGGCTATCAAGGGTTTGCTGGAGGTTGAGGGGCAGGGTGAGCGTGTTAGCCATTTCGGAGTTTACGGATTTTTGCGGGCGTTTGAGTAGGGCGCCTTCCATATCTACCGCGCTGATCTCCTGTGCACCGGACCAAAGTGCAGCTCGGTGCAGGGTGCTCCAAAGCTCGCGAACATTGCCTGCCCACGGCTGTGACTTTGCAAAGTTAATTGCATCAACGGAAAGTTTCTTACGTTCCAGTTGTGGATGGGTGGCAAGCTGCTGATTGATTTCAGATAGCAGGGTGTCGAGCAGCTCAGGAAGATCGTCCTGCCGTGCGCGCAATGGGGGCAGCTCGATGATGCCGACCGCGAGGCGATAGAAGAGGTCTTCACGGAACTCGCCACAGGCCACCATCTCAAACAGGTCGCGGTGGGTGGCAGCGATGATGCGCACATCCACGGGCTCAGACTGTGTTCCGCCCACTTTGGTGATCTCCCGTTCCTGTAGCGCCCGGAGTAGCTTAACTTGCACCGATAGGGGCAACTCACCGATCTCATCCAGAAACAGGGTGCCGCCTTCGGCTTGGGCAAACAAACCTTGGTGCTCTTTGTCTGCCCCGGTAAACGCCCCTTTGACGTGACCAAACAGGATGGAGTCGACTAGGTTCTCCGGTAAGGCGCCACAGTTGACAGCACGAAAGGGCTTGTTGGCCCTAAGGCTGGCGGCGTGGATAGCCTGTGCCATGACCTCTTTTCCGGTACCGGTTTCTCCCAGCACCATTACTGAAGCATCGGTAGGAGCCAGACGTTGGGCCCGTTCAACCACCTGTTGCATCACTTGGGAGTTGGCGGTGAGTTTATCGAAGGCTTTTCCTAATTTCGGCTGGCCAGCGGCTGAGGTTTGCAGGGCCTGCATGGCAGAGCGTTGATATTCGCTGGCAAAGTCGAGAGGAATGTCTACCTCGTGCACGTCGCCATCAGGGGAGGACTGCATAAAACGGCACGAGCCGATGCTTTTGCCCAGCAGCACTGCCAAGGTGATCATCGCTGGCGTGCCTGAGGTCAGGCTGATGGTGATGTCATCGTCCTGTTCTAGTGCATTGTGGATCTGACGCTGGGTAAACTTGGCAATGCTGGGATAGTGAATGGGGCTGTTCAGGCGGGCTCGCTGCACAGTGACATCCAGATATGGCCGGTGAGCGATAGCCAGCTGCTTCTTCAGCCAATCGCGGTATGGCTGCCAATCTTCCTCCCAACTGCTGCCAAGGATAAGGATACGGTCAAATGCGGTTGAGCTTTTCAGGGCTATAGAGGCCAGTGCGGCATTCTTGTCCTGCTTCATGTGGTCGATATCGGCTTTGCCCAGCCAGGAGATCAGCGTTGCCATGGGTTGATTTTGTTGGTTTTTAATGCAATCGAGTATCCCACAGATGGCCTCACGAATGGGAGAGTTGTGAGAGCGCCTGTGAGGTGATCGGTTTGATCCGATTTTTGATCCTTTCTTTTTGGGCTTTGCTTTCCGATGCAGGCAGGTGCTTTGGGGAGGGAGATGACTGATCGCAGGCTTTGCCTTTGGTTGCGATTGAACGGCCTCCCCCTGGCAGATTCTATAAAGGTGGCGGTTTTCTTTACCCGTTACTTTGTTCGGGTTTGTTTTATTGCGTGGGTTTCTTTACTGGGTGATGACTGGCTTCGGTGTGGCGAAGGGGGTTGAGCGGCGATGTTACCCATGTTGAGGCGGTATTCTTTACCCAGGTTACTGCGCGCTATACTGTTGCGTTAGGCAAAGAAAAGCCCGGCATGTGCCGGGCTTAGTAATGACGATTTAAAGCTTGAGTGGCTAAAGGACGGAAGGCTAGGCCATGGCTCCGTAAAACTGAGCTTCGAAAGTCGGTATGGTTATCATGGACAGAGCGGCCTCGATCAATTCGGACCCAAGAAGTGCGTCGCTACCCGTTGTGTACCAGTGCCCATACTGCACATACGTTAAGGCCGTTAGGAGGAGCAAGTCTTGTCCCCCATTTTCGATGCAATAATCCTTAATCTTGGGCACTGCGCTGAACTCGGGATCATATGGCGGCAATGAGGCGAACAATTCGAGTGCTTGAGGGGTCGCATAAGCCACTTGCTGCGCTTCCTTGTGCTTTTGATTCAACTGATAGTTTCTCCACTGGCCCCGATTGTTTTCAACGCGAGAGAACTTCTTCTTCATTTTGGCGCGCTGTTTCCGTTTTACTTGATTGCCCATCGTAATTCTCCTTCTCGTTGGGTGTTGTCTCCGTTAGACCAGGGCGGGAGCATACTTTGATCACAATTCACCCAAAGAACACTTTCGCCCTGTAATCGTCATCCCAGCCTGCCCGTTTAAGCTTGTTGCGCTGACTGGGTGAGCCGCAATCACACTGCTTGAGTA
>NZ_BAABJZ010000077.1:0-31505 GCF_039543565.1 Ferrimonas pelagia
AGCTATGACCACATTGTCGACCAGGTTGCAGATGCTTGGAACAGCTTTCGAAAAAATGCAGAACAAGTGCGGCATCTTTGCAGCAGGGAATGGGCCAGACTGACCAAATAGATAATGGAATTGGTATCATACAGAATGCGGGCGCAAAACCATGGAGCCAGATAGGTTGCTAGTGATGATTTTATGCAACAGTAGAACCTCCATATACACTCCTTATCGACAACACATCACCAATCGAGATCGGGAGCAAATTGTGAAGATGAGTCACGTAGGTATGAATCGCCCCTTCTCCCCACCAGAAACCCAGTACCCAGCCCGGAACCTCCCCCTGCCCCAACCACTGCCATCTCCAAACAATACTCTAGCGACAATCACCTACCGCCACCCACAGCAGCAACGATGCACAGGAAGCTCGCACAGGGGTTAGGGTCGCGTTTTCAGGATATCGACAGGGGAATGCATAGAGGTGTCACAGCGCACCACATAGGACAGAGATTTGCTGAAAAGGACGGAGCGATGACTGAGGTGATGCTGGCAGTAGCCAAATTTTAGATACAAAAAAACCAGCTCATTGGCTGGTTGTTTTGTCCAACTCCCCTTACATCGTAAGGAAAGAATGGTACCCGAGGCCGGACTTGAACCGGCACGCTTATTCAGCGAGGGATTTTAAATCCCTTGTGTCTACCGATTCCACCACTCGGGCAACGAGTGCAGTTAGGTTTGTAACCTAACCGGCTATATGGAGGCGCGTCCCGGAGTCGAACCGAGGTCCACGGATTTGCAATCCGCTGCATAGCCACTCTGCCAACGCGCCATATAACTGTGTTTCAAACCCGCCAAAACTAAGGCCGATCTGATAATTTGGAGCGGCACACGAGGTTCGAACTCGTGACCTCGACCTTGGCAAGGTCGCGCTCTACCAACTGAGCTAGTGCCGCTTCATGTGAGCTTTCGGTATTAAGCTCTTGTCTGACAAGAAGTTTGGTTCTCCCTGAAGACGAAACGTATTCTACGGTTTTCTGCCTTCAGGTCAACGCCCTATTTTGCCAAAAATGTTCGTTTGCCGCCTTTTCAACCAGAGTGATCGCTTCGGCGGCAACTTCGGTACAGGGCTTAACCGTGCCGGGTCAGATCCGCCCAAGCGGCACGAATGTACGACAGCATAGACCAGATCGTCAGGAAGGTGGCGACGTACAGCAGCACCAAGGAGATGTTGGTGATCAAGTCATTGTATTGTGCGATCAGGCCGGTGATGGCGGTCATCTGTGCGCCGGTTTTAAACTTGCCTAGCCAGGAGACGGCGACGATGCCGCGCTTGCCCATCTCCGCCATCCACTCTCGCAGCGCGGAGATCACGATCTCCCGGCCGATCATGATGATGGAAGCCAAGGTCACCAGACCATTGTCATAGTGCTCCACCAACATCACCAGTGCGGTGGCCACCATGAGTTTGTCGACGACAGGGTCGAGAAACGCACCGAACGGCGTTGACTGGTTGAGACGGCGTGCGAGATACCCATCCAGCGCGTCGGTCAGGGAGGCAACCACAAACAGGATGGCGGCTGCCATAAATGCCCACTGCCAAGGCGTGTAAAAGAGTCCGACAAACACCGGGATCATAAACAGTCGCAGGAGGGTAAGGATATTGGGGATATTGAGTTTCATAACTGACCCGGCTTCACTTCGTGCGCCAATGATGCCGCATTAACGGCTAAGTGCGCAATGCGTCATGGATCTTTTGCGCCAGTTGTTGGCTTATGCCGGGCACTTTAGCGATCTCGGCCACACTTGCGCCTTTGAGCTCCTGCAATCCCCCCATAAACTTGAGCAGTTGCTGGCGTCGTTTGGCGCCGATCCCCGGGATCGATTCCAGCACCGACTCTTTCCGCGCCTTGCCGCGCGCAGCGCGATGGCCGGTAATGGCAAAGCGGTGGGCTTCATCGCGGATATGTTGGATCAGGTGCAGCGCGGGCGCGTCCGCTGGCATGTCGATGATCTCGCGGCTAAAGCCGAGGATCAGGGTTTCCAGCCCGGGTTTGCGTCCTTCGCCCTTAGCAACCCCCACCAGCAGCGGAACCGGCAGCTCTGTGCCGGCTAAGGTCTGCTCCATCACTTCCTCGGCCTGGGTCAGTTGGCCCTTACCGCCGTCGATAAACAGGATGGTGGGCAGGCTGGCGGGATCTTGGGTGTTCTGGTAGCGCCGGGTGAGCGCTTGTGTCATGGCGGCGTAATCGTCGCCGGGGGTGATCCCGCTGATGTTGTAGCGGCGATATTCCTGTTTGGCCGGGCCTTCGCCGTTAAACACCACGCAGGAGGCAACGGTCTTCTCCCCCATGGTGTGGCTGATATCAAAACACTCCATCCGCACGATCGGGTTGTCCAGCTCCAGCGCCTCTGCCAGTTGACGGAACCGTTCGGTGATGGTGGTTTTGTGGGCCAGCTTGGACACCAATGCGCTTTTGGCGTTGGTTTGTGCCAAGCGCTGAAATTGGGCGCGTTCGGCCCGCACTCGGCATTTTAGGCTGACCTTATTGCCACTGTGCTGCTGGATCGCTTGTTCTATTGCGCTTAGATCAGCGCTGTCCATCGGTAGGATCAGCTCCCGCGGGATCTGCCGATCCTCACCACCGCCCAGATAAAACTGCAGTAGGAAGGACTCCAGTACCTCTTCGGGCTCGGTATTGTTGGGCGTACGCGGAAAATAGCTGCGACTGCCGATGATCTTGCCTTTGCGCACAAATAGGATGTGGCAGCAAGCCAGCCCGCCCTCCACGGCGACGCCGATCACGTCCAGCTCGCCCTGCTCCCGCCCCTGCACACCTTGCTGCTCCTGCACCTTACGCAGCGCTTGGATCTGATCGCGATAGCGCGCCGCTTGCTCAAACGCCAACGCTTGACTGGCCTGCTCCATCTTGGTCGCCAAGGCCCCCAGCACTTGCTGACTTTGGCCTTGCAGGAACAAGCGCACCAGCTTGACCTGCTCGCTGTAGTCCGCTGCGCTGATCATGCCCGCGCAGGGGCCGGAGCAGCGATTCAGCTGGTACTGCAGACAGGGGCGGGAGCGGTTGCGGTAGAAGGCGTCTTCGCATTGGCGTACTGGAAACAGCTTCTGCATCAGATGCAGGCTTTCCCGCACGGCGCCCCCATTGGGATAGGGGCCAAAGTAACTGCCCTTGGCCCGGCGCGCGCCACGATGAAACGCCAATCTGGGATGCTGATGATCGGACAGAAAAATGTAGGGGTAGGATTTGTCATCGCGCAGCAACACGTTGTATCGCGGCATGTATTGCTTGATGTAATCGTGCTCGAGGATCAACGCATCGGTTTCGGTATGTGTGACCGTCACCTCGATATGGCGGATCTGACTGACCAGGGCTTGGGTTTTGACGCTGGGCAGGTTGGCACGGAAGTAGGAGCTTAGGCGCTTTTTGAGGTCTTTGGCTTTGCCCACATAGAGCACGGTGCCACCGGGTGCATCGAACATTCGATACACCCCGGGTTGGTTGGTCACTGAACGCAGGAACGCCCGGTGGTCAAAAGGTTCGGTCATGAAATCCGCAGTAGGTTAGATCTTCTCTGCGTCTAACATACCATAGCGGATGGCCAGGCGAGTCAGTTCAACGTCGCCACCGATCTTCAATTTATCAAACAGGCGATAGCGGTAGGCGTTCACCGTCTTGGGGCTGATATTCAGCTGCTCAGCAATATCAGACACCTTCTGGCCATTGGTGACCATCATGGTGATCTGCAACTCACGATCGGACAGCTCATCAAACGGATTTTTATCCGGATTAAATGGCCGCAATGCCATCTGCTGAGCAATAACGGGGTCGATATAACGCTGGCCTGAGGCAACCGCACGAATGGCCTGAACCATGTCAGCAGGCGGCGCATTCTTAGTGAGGAAGCCAGCGGCACCTGCGGCCATCACCCGGGAGGGGATCGGCTCTTCGGTATGCACGGTCAAAATAATGACCTTGGCATCCGGGTTAAAATGCAGGATCTTACGCGTCGCTTCGAGTCCACCGATCCCTGGCATGCTCATGTCCATGACCACCACATCGACCATATTCTTGCGACACCAGCTAACCGCTTGCTCTCCGTCAGCGACTTCGCCCACGACCTTGATGCCACGCTCATCTTCCAGGATCCGTCGGATCCCGGTGCGCACCAGCGCATGGTCATCTACCAGAAAAACATTGATCACTCTAACTATTCTCCAAAGCGGAACCCAAAGATAGCCCCGTTATCTCCTTTCGATAATACCCATATACCCATGATCGTCAATACAGTGGCGCCCGGGCATTGTTGGGAATGTGGTTTGAACGCGATTTCGCACCACAAACCGCCCCTAATTTTAGGTATAAAACACATTATCAATAACTATAAATAGTTGAACGGGCAATATTTATCTGTTTAATCAACACGAAACGTTCTCGTTTAACAGCTCGACTTCGCAAACTATCCAAAGCAATAAATGAGCCGACAGTTTCTCCACCGGGGTCGACCTTACTTCGGTTCACTCCATAAAGAAGCGAGCCAATCGGCTCGCTTTTAGTCGGTGTCGTCAATTACATCTGCTGAAGCAACTCGGTGACCTGACTGCGAGACAGGTTCGCCTGCGCCAACATGGTTGAAAGCTGAGTGCGAAACGGTGAACGGTCCATCGCCTGCTGCAGCTCTTGCGAGGCCTTTTCCATCACCTCGGCACTGGCTTGGGAGGCACGATTCACCTTGGCAAGACGATGGTTAATGGTCTGCTGAACCGCCTCCAATTGCGCCAGTTGGGCATCAACCTTATTCAAGGTCTTAAGCAACTTCGCTTGGCTTTGTCGCAGTTGAGCATTGTTGTCAAACTGCCATTCGCGCGGATCCTGCCACGGCAACACTTCCTGGGTCTTCACCGGAACGGCTTGACCGGCAGGCAGGCGCGCCCCTTGCCCACTCATCCACAAGCCGCCGTCGAGCATGGCGGCTTGTTGTTCATTGAGCATGAGCATGACTTGGCCATCCCGCCCCAACCTGGCGCCCAGCCCGATCGCACTGAGCCCATCATTGAGGATCCGCGCCAGCGCCTCTCTATCCGCCCCGGCGGGCAGATCGATCTGCGCTCGCTCTTTCCCCAATTGGATGTTGAGCTGCTCATCTCTGGGTTTGCTGGCCGTCAGATCGGTGCCTTTGAGCGCAAACTGACGCGGCGCCGCCTGACTGTGGCGGCCGACCAGATTGAACTGGCGGTCGACCAACGTCTGCCCCCGGTAGCTTACGCTTTGTTGACTCAAGCGGTCGCGACTGGCGGACATCTGCCCGCCGTCACTGCTGCTCTTGCCTTGCAGCGCGCTGTTGATCTGACGCTGAAGCCCCTCCAGTTGGCCCTTTGCCTGCTTCAGCGCCTGAGCACCGGTTTGTGCTGCGGCCACCTGATGCTGGCCCTGACCCACCTGGGCCCAACGCCGATAACTCTCCAGCCGCCATTTGGGCACGGCAACGCCGCGCCCTTTGCCTTTGGCTTTGCTCGAACCTGGCGTCGGCGCCGCTGAACTGCTGGCCGCCGTCGGTGCCGATTGCTGTCGCTGTCTTACCGATAAGGGATCGGAAACCGCAGAAACCATCAGTTCACTCCTCAGATATGGTTAAACAGGCTCATCTGATTGATCTGGGCATAGCTTTGCTGGGTCGCTTGCAGCGCCAGCAGATAGGTTGCCAGTTCAAGACTGGCTTCCGCGTAATCCAGATCCTCAATGTTGCCGATCAGTTCCTGGTTAAACAGGCCGATGTCCTGATGCGCCATCTCCATCAGGTTCATGGCGTTCTGGCGACCACCGATCTCCGTCATGGTCTGACCCACCGAGCTAATGGAGAAGTCGATGATCTCCATGGTCTGCTCAAACAGGGCATGAAATTCCGGGTCGTTGGTATCCAACTCCGGATCTTCCAGTGCGTCGATCCACTGGGTCATCTGATTGAAGATGTCCGTCGCACCATTAAAGAACAGCTGATTGGCGGTATCGTTGCCGGTCACAAAGCTGCCGTCACCCACGGGGATCTCACGCAGCCCATCATCGCCCTGATAGACGTAGTTGCCATCGTCATCAATGGTGATAGGCGGCGTATCCACCTCATGACCGGCGTAGATGTACTTGCCCTTCTCATCTTTGGCATTGGCGTAGTCCACCAAAGAGTCACGCAAGATCCGCAGCTCCGCCGCGATCCCGTCCCGCTCCTCCGGACCATTGGTGCCGTTAAACGCCTGCAACGTCAGATCGCGCATACGCAGCATCACGTTGTTCATGTTATCCAGATTGGACTCAGAACGGCTCAAGCTCATACGTAAGCCGCCGATGTTGTCCATATACTGACTGATCGCCGCTTGCTCACGTTGCAGACTCAGGGTTTGAACCGCCCCGAGCGGGTCGTCCGACGCCACGTTGATCCGCTTGCCGGTCGACATCTGTTGCATCACCTGGCCGTAGTTGGTGGCGTTTTGCTGCATGCTGGTCAGGTTCAGCCGGTGCATTTGTTGCCCAGTTACTCGCATCGTTTTGCTCCCGTTACCACATGTGCAGTGCAGTGGCGAATAGTTGATCGGCCATTGAGATCACCTTGGCGTTGGCCTGATATTGCTGCTGATAGATGATTAAATTGACCGCCTCTTCATCCAGGCTCACCGCGCTGACGCTGTCACGCTCATTCAGTGAACGCACTAGCTCGCCGACCGCGGTTTCCGCCTCAAGCTGCGCCTGACGACTTTCGATCCCCAATTGGCCCAGCTTTGTGGCGTAGGCTTCGTTGAGGGTTGCACTGGTGCCGAGGCTGTCGAACTCCAGCTTCTTGTCCGCGAGGGCAACCAGATCCAGCAGGTTGGAGTTATCCCCTGGCTTACCCGGCTCGCCCGGATTTTCGCTTTTGCCAAAGGCCAGCATGTCGGCGGTGAAACCGTCGCTGACCTTCAGGGTGGCGGCCGGATTGGCAGGATCGTAGGAAAACAGATCCATCTCCGGGGCGTTGCCATTGAGATCCGTCCCCTCTGCCAGCACCTCGTTGAACGCGTCCGCCAGCTTCATCGCCAATTCGTCGATAAAGTCCCGGCTTTGCTGCCAACTGTTGTCCCGGTAATCAAATAGGGCGCCCAGTTGACCACCGACATTGCCATCGAGATGGTAATCGGTGCCGCCAACGGACAGGCTCAGCTTAGAAAACTGTGGGTTATCCAAGTCCGGCGTCAGGTTGAAGGTACCGGCGCTGTTGCCCAGCACCAGTGGCTGGCCCATCGGCAGGGTAATATTGAGCGTGCCATCGCTGTTTTCTGTGGTGCGGATCTCCACCATTTCAGACAGCTCGCTGACGGCCTGATCCCGCGCATCGAGCAGCGCCGGTGGGATATTGCCGCTGGCAGTATGGCCCTGGATC
The DNA here is from genome assembly GCF_039543565.1 of Ferrimonas pelagia. Lineage (NCBI taxonomy): Bacteria > Pseudomonadati > Pseudomonadota > Gammaproteobacteria > Alteromonadales > Ferrimonadaceae > Ferrimonas > Ferrimonas pelagia. The sequence continues at coordinate 7,411 of NZ_BAABJZ010000077.1, forward strand.
TCTTTGTTCAGATTGGCAATGTTTTCCAATCGCGTGTTGATCTCGCTGACCGAGGCACCGAGCTGGGATTCGATCTGCTTAAGCTGACTGTCCAAGCCTTGGTTAATGGTACTAAAGCGACTGGTCAGCGCCCGCGCCTCGTTCAGTACCCCTTGTCGGGTGGCGATGTCATTGGGGCTTTCAATCGAGGCATTGAGCGCCGCATACAGGCTGTCCAGACCCGCAGAGATGTTTGAACCTTCAGAGCCAAACAACTCCTCGGTCTTGCCCAGGTAGCTCGCCTTGGCCGTGGCAAAGCCGGCCTGAGTGTTAGAGGACCAGACCGCCGCAGTCAGGTATTGATCGGCGATCCGCTGCACACCATCCACCTGAACACCATTGCCCGCGCCATAAAAACCGCCAGGGCGAGCGCTCAGCATGATCTGCTGTCGGCTGTAGCCCGGCGTCGCGGCATTGGCGATGTTATTGGATGCGACCGACAACGCCATCTGGGATGCGTGGATCCCGGACAGGCCGTTATTCAAAAAACTCATCAGGACTCCTTAACGGATAAGGGGAGCACCAGGGCGGGCTGCATCGCAGTACTGCGAGCCATCGCTTCGCGCTGGTGATCCGTTTCTATCGCAGAGAGGGCGACCGGCTCGGCATCGGGCTTTAACTCACCACCGAGCTGGCGCACCATGACCTCACGCAGCCCCACTCCGTGTTGCTGACTGATGGCGCTGGCCATCTCAGCGTCATAAAAATCATGGAACACGCCGCGCTTATCACTGAGCGCACTGTCCTCATCTTTGAGGGCATCCGTGGCGCTGCGCATCTGCTTGAGCACGGTCTGCAGAAACTGCGCCTCGAATTGGCGGGCCACCTCCTGGATCGCCCCCTCTTCACCGTGTTGGGCACGGATACTGGCGGCACTCTGGTTTTGTGCCGCCATCACGCTGCCGTGGCTGTTCACTTTATCCATCGCGTTTGTCATTAGATCACCACCATCAAATCACTACGAGCTCGGCTTCCAGTGCGCCGGCTTCATCCAGCGCCTGCAAGATAGCCATTAGATCGGTCGGCGCCGCGCCAAGGCTGTTGACCGCGCGGACGATGTCGTCCAGCGCCGTGCCTTCCGGCCAAATGAACATCTGGGCATCGCCCTGATCAATATCGATGCTTGAGTCTTCGATCACCTGGGTTTGGCCGCCGGAAAACGGACCCGGCTGACTCACGGTCTGTCGCTCGGTAATGGTCACGGTCAGGTTGCCGTGGCTCACCGCGGCCTGCAAAACCCGCACCTCGCGGCCGATCACCACAGTGCCGGTTCGGCTGTTAAACACCACGCGCGGCCGTTGCCGGCCCTGCTCAATCGACAACTCTTCGAGCATCGACATAAAGGTGACCCGCTGGCGCGGCTCCATCGGGGCCTGCACCAAGACCTTGGCATGATCCTGCGCGCGCGCGACATCGGGGCCAAACAACTCGTTGATGGTCAACTCGATGTTTCGTGCCGTCTGAAAGCTGGGCAAGCGCAGGTTGAGCACCACGTCTGGGGTCTCGTTGAAGGTGGAGGGGATCTCGCCCTCCAGGATCCCACCCGATGGGATCAACCCCACCGTCGGCGTGTTGATGGTGACGGAGGTGCCATTACGCCCCTGGGCGCTGACGCCACCCACCACCAGGTTGCCCTGCGCCACGGCATAAACATCGCCGTCGATCCCGTGCAACGGGGTCATCAGCAAGGTACCGCCGCGTAGGCTGTTGGCATCGCCGATCGAGGAGACCGTGACGTTGATGGCCTGACCCGGGCTGGCCATCGGTGGCACCGTGGCATGTACGGCCACGGCGGCAACGTTCTTGAGCTTTGGATCGGTCCGAGAGTCCAACTGCACGCCGAACTGCTTCAGCATGTTCACCACCGATTGGCTGGTAAAACGCACCTGGGATTTATCGCCGGTGCCATCCAAACCCACCACCAGGCCATAGCCGACCAGTTGGTTTTCACGGACGCCTTGGACATCAACGATGTCCATGAGTAAGCGTTCGCTCGCCGCCTGACTCACCGCTGGCAGCAAGGCCAGCGCGGTCAGCAGCAATCCACATAATTTACGCATCAGCATTCCTTAAAACGGCACGATGGGATCGTTGAAGAATCGCGTACCCCAACCCGGCGCGTTCACCTCAGCCAAGGTGCCGCGTCCGCCATAGCTGATCCGGGCATCGGCGATCCGCTGTGAGGAGATCTTGTTGCCCTGATCGACGTCTTCCGGCCGTACAAGTCCCACCAAACGGATGTATTCATCGCCTTGATTCAGGCGCAACCACTTCTCGCCCCGGATCACCAACACGCCATTGGGCAGGACATCGGCCACCGTCACGGTGATCGAGCCCGACAACTGGTTTTGCTGGGAGGAGGAGCCATTGCCGGAGAAGTTACGCGACGCGTCCAAGCCTGCGGAGCCAGAGCCCGTCAGGTTGCCAAAGCCGTAAGAGCCGCCGCCCTGCATCGCACTGTCTTTGGCGGTGCTGGTGCCGGCTTTCTTACTGGCTTGGGTGCGCTCATCCAGATCAACCGTCAGGATATCGCCGGCCCGGTAGGCGCGACGATCCTGATACAGCGCCAGGTTGTAACCACGGCGGTAAAGGCTGCCGTGATTGGCTTGAGGCAAGGTCACCGAAAAAGCCGGTGGCGCATACTCGGGCGTATCTGGCACCTCTTGCGGCGGCAGATAGTTGCTGGAGCACCCCCCCACCCCAAGTAACAACAACAAGCTCAACGCTCTTAACACGGCAAGCTCCTTACAAGACCTGGTTCAGGTACTTGAGCATGTCATCACTGGAGGAGACGACTTTGGCGTTCATCTCATAGGCGCGCTGGGTTGAGATCATCTCAACCATCTCTTCCACCACATTGACGTTGGCACCTTCCAGGAAGCCCTGCTTCAGATCGCCCAGAGCCCCATCACCAGGGATCCCTTCCAGCGCCACCCCAGAGCCCGCGGTTTCGCGATAGAGGTTATTGCCGATCGCTTCCAAACCCGCCGGGTTGGTGAAGTTCACTAGGGTGATCTGCCCCAGCTCCTGCGCTTCCGCATCGCCGGCCATCTGCGCGCTGACGATACCGTCAGAGCCGATGGTAACGCTGAGCGCCTCTTCCGGGATCTCAATGGCCGGGGTCATTGGCATGCCTTCGGAGGTCACCATCAGGCCGTCGGCATTGCGGTAGAACTGGCCGTCTCGAGTAAAGGCGAAGTCGCCATTGGCCTGCTCGACTTGGAAGAAACCGTTGCCCATGATGGCCATATCCAGCGGCTGCCCTGTGGTCAGGATCTCGCCGACGGTGAACACCTTCTGGGTGCCGGAAACCCGCACCCCGGTGCCCAACTGCAGGCCGGAAGGCAGTTCGTTTTCCTGATCCGCCATCGCGCCAGGCTGACGCTGTGTCTGATAAAACAGATCGTTAAAATTAACCCGATCGCGCTTAAAACCAGTGGTGTTGACGTTTGCCAGGTTGTTGGCAATGGTGGTCATCTTGGTGTCTTGCGCGGTCAAGCCGGTCTTACTGACCCAAAGTGCAGATTGCATGTTATTTTCCTAATTCTTTTGCGGTGGCAGCCTTAGCTGCCACGAACCAATCGGTTACCGGCCTGAGCCAGGGTTTCGGCGCTTTTCATCAGCTTGATCTGAACCTCAAACTGACGGCCCAGGTTCATCGATGCCAACAACTCGTCGATGGCTTGCACATTGCTGCCTTCGAGGAAACCACTCACAGTGGCAACCTCTTCATCTTGTGGCGCCGCAACGCCACCATCGAACCGCATCAGGCCATCGCTTGCCTTGCTCATCAGCGCGCTATCCGGGTTCACCAACTTGAGCTGGCCGATCTCTTCGGTCAGCCCGCCCTCCGCTGGCATCACGCTGACGCTGCCGTCTTTGCTGATCTCCAGCTCACGGTATTCCGGCAACTGCAGCGGCCCGTCGATCCCCATGACGAGACGGCCGTCCAACTGCAGCAGACCGTCGTCGGTCAGGGTGAAGCCACCGGCGCGGGTATAGGCCTCGCCGTCATCGACCTGCACGGTGAACCAACCCTCGCCCTGGATCGCGACGTCGAGATCACGACCGGTCGCCATCATGGCGCCAGAGCTCAGGCTGGTACCGGCACTCTGGGTTTGCGCCAGCACCCGGGTCGGTTGACCCACGCCGTCCAGCTGGTGGTGCTGCACCCGCTCCAGATCGGCACGGAATCCCGCGGTATTGGCGTTGGCCAGGTTGTTCGCGCGGATCGCCTGCGCTTCTAAGGTTCGACTGGCACCGCTCACGGCGGTGTAGAGCAACTTATCCATGACCGACTACCGTTAGATGGCCGCAAGCAGCGACTGGGTGAGGGTGTCCTGAGTGCTGATCACCTTGGCGTTGGACTGATAGTTGCGCTGCGCAGTCATCAGGTTGACCAGCTCACCGGTCAGATCCACGTTAGAGCCTTCGATAGCCCCAGCCACCAAAGAACCCAAGGTGCCAGTCCCGGCAGCGCCGATCACCGCTTGACCCGAGGCATAGCTCGCGGTCCAGGCGGTGTTACCCACTTGGTTCAGGCCATTGGGGTTCGGGAAGTTTGCCAGGATCACCTGACCCTGCAGTTGATCCTGACCGTTGGTGTAAACGCCATATACCATGCCGTTATCGTCGATGCGGATCCCGGACAGCTCACCGGCGCCGTAGCCATTTTGGCTCATCGAGGCAACCGCAAAATCGGAGCCAAATTGAGTCGCACCACGGTAGGCCAGGTCGATTTCCAGCTCTGCAGAACCATCCAGGATCGGCTTACCGTCAGCATCGACCAGGCTATTAGGGATCTTCAGGTTAAAGTTTCCACCGCTCTCTAACGCGCCGTTCTCATCGAATTTCAACGTGGTATCGCTGGCGTATTCGGTAATGTCCACGCCATCCAATTCAAAGAAGGTTTCCCACTCGTTGGGACCGGTCTTGACGTAGTACTGGGTCAGGTTGTGCTCGTTACCCAGCGAGTCGTAGATCTTGGTGGAGTTCAGCGCGTGGTAGCTGTCGGGGTTGGATGGGTCGAAATCCGCCGGATCCAGCGCTTCGTTGCGCGAGTCAAGGTTGAGGCCCAGCGTAACCGAGGAGGTGGCATTGGCTGGCAGCGAGCCATTGTCGATGCGCAGGCCCGTGGTCGAGCCGGTCAGCAGGTTGCCGTTTGGCCCCACTGGGTAGCCCTGCAGGATCCCGCCATAGGCATCGACGATAAAGCCATTTTGGTCCTGCTGGAACATGCCCGCGCGGGTGTAGCTCATGCTGCCCTGGTTTTCGGTCATAAAGAAGCCGTTACCGGAGATCGCCATATCCAACTGACGGCCGGTGTACAAAGCATCGCCGGCCGCATCAAAGTTTTGTGCCACATTCGACAGGGCAACGCCCCCCGCCTGACCGCCGGAGTAGATAGAGGAAAACTCGGAGCGCGCGCCACGGAAGCCCGGGGTCGACACGTTCGCGATGTTGTTGGAGATGGTGTTCAGATCCTGGCTGGTGCTGCGCAGGCCACTCAAAGCAATATTAAAAGACATAACTTATAAACTCCGGCTTACGCCATTTCTCGAATATCAAACAGGGACACCGCGCCCAGGCCGTTGCCCAGCTCCAGCATCATGTAGCCGGTGGTCGACGCGATGTGCACCTTCTCCACCGCAGCAGCAACCAATACGGTGGCATCGCCGCTTTCACCGTCCTGAGTGGTTTTAGCACTCAACTCGTATTCACCCGGTGGCAGATCCAGCGCCTCGGGATCGATCTCATAATCCACCGCGCCCGCGGCTTGAGAGCCCAGATCGATGGTGGCCACCACGTCACCGGCCTCGTTGGTGATCTCCAACGTGACGCCTTCAACCGCGCTGTCGAGCTCAATCTGGCCTTTGATCACCTCGTCACCCAGCTCAACGCTGTCCGCAGGCACCAACACCTCACGGCCGATCAACTGAGTGGTACCCAGCACCTGCAGGTTCTCCGCCAGGATCGCCATGTTCTCTTGACCCATCCGCAGGTACTCCAGGCTTTCCACCTGAGCGAACTGCGCCAATTGGGTTACGTATTCAGTGCCATCCAGTGGGTTGAGCGGATCCTGGTTTTGGATCTGCGCCACCATCAAGGTCAAAAATTCGTTGGTCAGGCCCGCAGAGCTGTTGGGCGGGGCGAAATTACCGGCGCCGCCGTCATACGCGTCGGGCGTCGCAGAGACCGTGTTCGCGGCGATCTCAGGCATGGCACTGCCGTTGCGCACCTCGAGCATGGGATCGTGGTATTGGCCGATGTTCAACATTACAGGGCTCCTAACTTGAGCAGGCTTTGCTGCATGGAGTTGGCTCGGGCGATCATGTCGGCCGAGGTTTCAAAGGCACGGGTCGCCGCCATCATGTCAGCCATCTCCTGCACACTGTTGACGTTGGAATACACCACGTAGCCGGTCTCATCCGCCATCGGGTGATCCGGCTCGTAGCGCTTCTCCAGTGGCGCCTCGGACTGAACGATCCCCGCCACCTGGACATTGGCGCTGACCGCCCCATCCTTGGTTTGTTGATAGACGGTCTGAAAGACCGGCTTCAACGCCCGATAGGCGGTTTCTTCGCTACTGGCCGCAGCCTCGGCATTGGCCAGGTTGGAGGCAACGGTATTGAGCCGCTGACTTTGGGTGTTCATCGCAGAGCCTGCGATCTGGTAGATCTCATTGAACGACATGGTTATCGACCCTCAATGGCCTTTTGCAGGCCCTGAATGTTCATATTCAAAAACGTCAGACTGGTCTCGAAGTCCATCGCGTTCTGGGAATAACGCGCCTGCTCCTGACCCAGCTCAACCGTGTTGCCATCCGCTGACGGTTGATGAGGATTGCGGTACGCCATCTGATAATCGCGGGTCACGCCTGCGGCGGGATCCAGTCGATCCATCAGCTGGGCAAAATCCAGATCACGGGCCTTGTAACCCGGGGTTTCGGCGTTGGCCAAATTACCGGACAATACCCGCGACCGTTCGACGCGGAAATCCAGCGTGTTAGCATGAACACCCAGAGCGGCATCCAGATTGATCGCCATGACGACTCCTTTTGTGACTAGTTCAAACTTAATGACCGACAAGAGCATTCAAGAGTCGTGCCAAGTTTTATTTTCAACAAATACAGCAACTTACAGTATGAACGCATCAATATCTGGAAAGCGGAATTCCGCTTTATCCCGGCCATTCCTCCGTCTGCTTCCGCTGTGGCTTTGCACCGTCGCGCCCATCGCACAGGCCAACCAACCGACGGCGACGCAGCAACTGCGCAGCGCCGTCGAGGCGCAGCTCAGTGCCGAGATCGCCGTTTGGCAGCAACGCAGCGGCGCGCAGATCAAAGAGATCGTCATTGAGCCGCGGCTCGGCAGTCAGTTGCAGCAACAGGCTCCTTGTGAGGATGAGCTCGCCATTGGCTCGGGCCAGGGGACGCCACTGGGCCACATCCAACGCGAGGTGTCCTGCCCGTCCCCCCGCTGGCGCGGCTACGTTCGGGCGCGCATCGAGGTTGTCGCGCAGGTTCCCATGGCCGTGCGGCGGATCAGTCGAGGTCAGGTGCTGTCCCGACAAGATCTGGTCATGGCCGAACGTCGGCTTAGCCTGGCGGACCAAGATCTGGTGTTTCGGCAAAGCCAGCTGATCGGCCAGTCAGCCCGGCGCGGGTTGCGTCCCAATCAACCCATCCGCCACAGTCAGATCCACGTGCCGCATCTGGTCTCGCTGGGCGATGAGGTACTGATCCGCGCAGGTCAGGGCGACTTCGCCGCCACCATGACCGGCACGGCGCTGGAAAATGGCGCCAAGGGCGAGGGCATTCGGGTGCGCAACCAAAGCTCCGGTCGGGTGATCACCGCTTATCCGATCAGCAATGGGATCGTGGAAACCCGATTCTGAGCCGGCACAGGGTTGCAACAGGCAAGGGTCCACAGGCTGGGTTACCCAGCCTTGAGGCGATTAACGTGATTTTTTTCGCCTTGGCGTTTAAGAATTGACGCGACGGAGTCGCTTTTTTGACATCAGACAACAAACACACACAGCAGATAGTGGTTAGCCATGGAAATCAATAAGTTATCAAACAACTATCCGGTAGATCTTAAGTCCGCCCCCAAACGCACCATCGCGCAACCTGAGCAGGCTGCCGTGGCTGCAGAGCGCAAAGACAGTATCAGCGACGATTGGCAGTTGCTGGAGCAGGCCAATCAGGAGCTGTCGCAGTTGGCTGACGTCGATATGGACAAGGTCAACGCGATGCGTGCCGCGCTGAAGGACGGCAGCTTCGAGTTGGATCTGGCGGATCTGGCGGGGCAGATGCTGGGACAGCACAGCTAAATGATGACCAAACGCGAAATGCTGCAGGTGCTGGTACGCGAGATCCGTCAGGATGTCGACGACTACCAGCAACTGAGAAGCCTGTTGCGTCACCAGCGGGAGCTGTTGCAGCGCCGTGACCATCAAGGGCTGGAGCAACATAATCCACGGCAGAATGCGCTGTGCGTAAAACTGGCTCGACGCGCCAAGCGTCGCAGTGAGATATTACGCACCTTAGGCGTCAGCGCCGACCAAACCGGCATGGATCGTCTGTTAGCGGCTTTGGCGCCGCAGACACAAAAGCCGCTGAAAAGCTTGTGGTCTCAGCTGGGCAATTTGATCCGTGACTGCCAGACGGAAAATGAGGTCAATGGCAAGATGTTGGCGGCACAAAAAGGCAGCATCGACCGACTGATGAAACAAGACGCGGGTAACAGTAGCGATTATGGGCGCCCGCTTTAACGGCGCGCCTTATTGGCTCTCGCTGCAAATTCATCCATCTGCTTTTGCTCATTGCGCAGTGCAACCCGCTGCGCGGTCCGAGCGTTCTCTTCCTCCAACCAGACCAAGCCCTGTCGTCGTCCCAACTGACGTTGCCATTGACGATCGATGCTGGCCAGATCTTGCTTGGCCACCTCAAGTTGGCGTTCACATTGGCTGATCAACGGCCGCAACTGCTGGCCCATTTGACTGCGGTTGCGCAGCAATAACACGTTCTGCTCCGCCCCACAGCCACTGTACTCACCGACCAAGCCCTGCAGTTGACGCTGGCGCAGATCCAACGCACTCAAGCGCTGCTGCCGCTGACTGCGCTGATCACCCAATGCCAGCAAGCGCTTCTCCTGTTGCTCACGCAACAAGCGGATAGGATCAGCCATGACGCCAGCCCTCCACTAATTGATGTAGTTGCGCCAAGCTGTCGTGTCGGCTTTGCCCTTCTGCCATCGATTGCGATAAGAACTGCTTGATCGCCGGTTGCGCCTGTACGGCCAGATCCAACTGTGGATCTTGCCCCGGCTGATAGCCACCGAGCGGGATCAACGACTTCACTTCGTTATAGCGGGCATTAAACTGACGCAGCTGCTGCATGGCTGCCCGCGTGGACGCATCACTCAGTTGTGCGGCCAGGCGAGAGGCGGAGGCATTGACATCGATGGCGGGATACTGGCCCTGCTCGGCCAACTCTCGGGTCAGCACGATGTGACCGTCGAGGATGGCACGGGCGGCGTCGGCAACGGGATCGTTTTGATCGTCCCCCTCCACCAGCACGGTGTAGAGCGCGGTCAGGGTGCCACACGTCGACTCGCCGTTGCCCGCCATCTCCACCAAGGACGGCAATTGGGTAAAGGCCGACGGCGGATAGCCTTTGGTCGCGGGCGGCTCACCCAGGCTGAGGGCGATCTCACGCTGGGCCTGAGCATAGCGGGTCAGCGAGTCGACCAACAGCAGCACATTGTGGCCCTGATCGCGATAGCCGGCAGCGATGCGGTGACACAGGCGCATGGCGCGCAGCCGCATCAACGCAGTAGAGTCCGCCGGAGCCACCACCACCACGGCCCGCTTACGCCCTTCGTCGCCCAGTGAGTGCTCAATAAATTCACGTACCTCACGGCCACGCTCCCCCACCAAGCCCACCACCACGATGTCGGCTTCGGTAAAGCGGGTCATCATCCCCAGCAGCACCGATTTGCCCACACCCGAGCCGGCGAACAGCCCTAAACGCTGGCCCTTGCCCACCGGCAGCATGGCGTTAATGGCCCGCACGCCGACATCCAAGGGCTCATCGATGGGCCGTCGTAATAAGGGGTTTGGCGTTTTCAGCCGAGCCCGACACCAGTGGATCCCCTTGAGGGCCCCCTGGCCGTCGATGGGCTCACCGCAACCGTCCAGCACCCGGCCCAGCAGGCCTGGGCCGACCGGGGCCGGCGAGACCCCGTTCAGCGGCCTCACCCGCGCGCCAGGGACCAACCCATCGGTGGCGGTGATCGGCATCAGATGCAGCAGTTCGCGATCAAAGCCCACCACTTCCGCTTCGACCAAGGAGCCGTCTTGGCGCTCGACCAAGCAACGCTCGCCGGTGCCCAGCTGACAGCCAACGGCCTCAAGCAACAAGCCGTTGACGCGAACGAGGCGGCCGTAGATCTGAGCGACCGGTACCGACAACCAATCAGTGGTCGTCACCGTCAAGCTCCATGCTGTCTAAACGGGCCTGAACCTGGGTCATGCAGGCGTCGAGCCGGGCTTCCACCGACGCATCGGCATCCACCGTATCGGACACCACGCGACAGCCCCCAGGGCTGATCTGCGGATCCGCCACTAAGGTCCATTGCGCCACGCGCTCCGGTGCCAACTCCTTGATCCGCTCGCACGCAGTGGGCTCTAGATGGATCTTCACCTCACCGCCGCCGTCCGGCAACGCGCGCAAGGTCTCCTCAACCAGATTCAGCACCTGTTGCGGTTGCAGGGTCAACTCACAGCGGATCACCTGCTGGGCCACCCGTTGCACCAACTCCAGGATCAATTCCTGTTGTTGTCGAACCTGGGTCTGATGCCCCTCTTCCAGCAGCTCCTTAAGTGCCGTCAGCGGCACCAGCGCCGTGGTCAGCTGCTCTTGTGCATCCTGCTGGCCAGACTGCAGGCCCTCTTGGCGACCGTTGGCAAAGCCCTGTTTGCGGCCCGCTTCGCTGCCCTGAGCTTGCCCTTCACTGAAGCCCGCTTGGTGCCCCTGATCCAGACCTTCTTGGTAGCCTTTATCAAAGCCTTCCTGATAGCCTTCCCAGTTATCCTGCTGCGCAGGCTCTGCCGGATCGCCCTCTTTCGGCAACGGCGAGAAGCGATGTGGCCGAGCGCGACTGCCATCCAGACGCCAGCGGTTATCGTTTTGCATCATTCCACTACCTGCTCTTCATACAACTGCAGTTCGAACGCTCCGGCGTCCATCATCTGACGCGCGATCTTCATCACTTCAGAGCGAGCAGCCTCGGCACGGGACAAGGTGACCTGACCCAATGCGGCGATCTGAGTCTCCAGTGCCTGCGCCATCCGCTTCGGCAAGGCTTCGGTCAGCTTGCGTTTTAGATCGTTCTCGATCCCCTTCAGCGCCAAGGCCAACACATCCTGCGGAACCTCTTGCAGCAGCGCATGCAGCACTTCGTCGTTTTGGCGGCCCAAGATAATAAAGTCGAACATGTTCAGCTCAACCTCCGCCGCCAGACGATCGTCATGCAGCTTCAGCATCTCCATCAACTGACCGCGATCGCCGTCAAAGCGATTGAGGATCCCCGCCACCTGCGACACCCCGGTCACCCGGGTATGGGAGCGCTCATTGGCAACCGCCAGGCAACGATCGACCAGCTCCTTGAGCTCCTCGATCACCTCACGGTCCAGCTCGCCCAATTGGGCGATCCGAACCAGCAACTCATCGTGACTGTCCTGCGGCAAGCGCTGCAGCACTAAAGATGCGGCTTCCGGCGGCAGCAGACCCAGTAACACGGCCTGTAGCTGCGGATGCTCCGGCGCGATCTGACGCGCCAACAACTGCGGCTCAACCCACTCCAGTCGCTGCACCAAGGTCTTCACCTCGTCGCCATAGATGGAGTCGAGCAGGCTCTTGGCCAGCTTATCGCCCAGCGCGCTGTCGAGGGTGCGCTGCAGATATGTGCGGCTGGCGCGGGCGATCCCGGCCTGGCCACGATAGTCCTCAAACAAGCGCAGCAGCACCAGCTCAGCATCGGATTGCTTCACATTGGACAGTCGCGCCATCACCTGGCTGACGCTCTGTACGCTCTGGCTATTCATGTGCGCCAACACCTTGGCGGCGCCCTCTTCGCCCATGCTGACCAGCAGCATCGCTGCCTGCTCAACCCCGGACAGATCGGTCAATTTGTTGTACTCAATCGCGCTCATTGTTGCCCATCCACTGTGTGATCACCTCAGCGACACGCGCCGGTTCTTTGTTTGCCAATAGGCTCAAATGCTCAAGCTGAACATGCAAGGCAGAGCCTGGCGGTGGCAGTTCGCCCATGGAGGAATCGTTGCTTGGCTCGATCACCGGGATCGCCGCAACCTGCTCGGCTTCCGCCATGGCCTTTTCTTGCTCGACGGTACGGGTAAGGTGTTTAACCAATGGACGCAGCACAAACAGCATCAGGCCCAATGCCAGCAGGGTGCCGATGATGTAACGCAGGTAGAACTGATACTCCTGGGTCTGCCACCATGGCAGCGGCTGCAGATCGGGCACCATCTGGGTCGCAAACGGGAAACCACTGATACTCAGGGTATCGCCTCGCTCTGCCTCAAAACCGATGGCGTCCGACACCATCTGCTCCAGCTGCGCCACCTGCTCCGGGATCAATTCGATCACTTCACTGTTGAGCAGGACCGACACCGACAAGCGCTCCAGTGCCGCATGCTGATAACGGGTGTGACGAACCGAGCGACTGGTTTCAAACTGGCGATCGGCCTGGGAGCTGATATTGCGGTTGGCCACGTTCTCCTCGGTCGCCGGCTCCGGCGGCTGATTGGACAAGGCGCCCGGAATGCCCATCGCCATATCAGCGCTGCGCTCGTCATTGCGTGCGTTCTCTCGCAGCATCACCACCGAGTCCGGATCCAGTTGCTCGCGGGTCTCCTCGATCTGATCAAAGTTCATTCGCGCCGCGATCTGCACCCGATAGTTGCCGTAACCCAACACCGGCAACAGCATGTCGTTGATCCGGTTATTCAGACCCTGCTCGATCTGCTGGGCGTAGCCCAGCTGCCGGTCCGACGCACGGCTCATGTCCTGCGCCAGATCCAGCTCAGCGCTGAGTAAACGCCCGCTCTGATCCACCACGGACACCCCGTCCACCGGCATACCGGCAACCGCACCCGACACCAGGTTCACGATCGACTCAACCTGATCCGGCGCCAACTTGGAGCCGGAGTACAACTCCAGCATCACCGACGCGGTCGGCTTTTCCGCCTGCTGGCGAATAAACAAGGTCCGCTTGGGGATCGCCAAGTGAACCCGGGCGCTGCGGACCGCTTTGAGTGCCATAATGGTGCGCGACAGCTCCCCTTCTAATCCGTGGCGATAACGCGCCTCTTCCAAGAACTGGCTGCTGCCCAATGCCCCGGCTTTGTCCAGCATCTCCATGCCTTCTGGCATCGCCGCTCGGATCCCGCGGGAGGCGAGCACCATCCGCGCACGCCCCAGCTGATCTTCCAACACCAGGATCTGACCACTGTCGGCCTGCATCCGGTAAGGGATCTTCTCCGTCTCCAGCACCTCGATCACCTCAGCGCTGTCAAACCCCTCCTGCAGGCCATACAAGGGACGGTAGCCCCGACTGGCCGTCCATAGCATCAATACAATCACCGTCGCGACGACGGTAGCCATCACGGCGATCACCAATACCTGGCGATCACTGCGACTGGCCCCTTGCCAGCGACTGAACATCTGTTTCATTTGGTCCATCACACCTTGACCGGTGTTGACCTGCTCTGCGGTTGCGGTTGTCATTATGCTTATCCTTACAACGGCATCTTCATTACGTCATCGAAGGCCGAGACGAGCTTGTTGCGCACTTGGATCAGTGCACTGAAACTGAGACTGGCTTTTTGTGACGCCACCATGGCGCCCACCAGATCGTCACTCCGGCCCAGATCCACATCGGTGCGCATCTGCGCCGCATGGATCTGATCGGCGTTGACACCCTGAACCTTGCGGGTCATCAAGGTGCCAAACGAAGGCCCCTGAACATTGCCGCCCAGGTTGTCCATGCGATTGGGTTGGATCGCCCCTTTGGCGATCTCTTTGTGTTGCTGAAGTGACTCCAGCATTTGACTTTGATTTAAGGCAATTGGGGAAGACATCGCACTCTCCGGAAACGTCAGGCGGCGTCAGCGGCGGCCAGCACAGCATCCACATCGATGCCGGCTTCGCGCATCTGCGCCATTTTGTATCGTAATGAACGGGTGGTCATGCTGAGCGCATCCGCAGTTTTACTGCGGTTACCCCCGAAGCGGCGTAAGGTATCGAGCACAAACTGGAACTCGGCTTGGCGCTTCGACGCTTTCAGGCCGGTTTCGCCATCGAGCCCTTGTGCGCTGACGGTTGTGCTTGAGACCGTGGACAAGGGCAACGCCAGATCCTCCAGTTGCAAGGTCTGACCGCGTCGCAGGATCAAGGCGCGTTGCACCGCATTTTCCAGCTCCCGCACGTTGCCCGGCCAGTCATGAGCCAACAGGGCGGCGCGAGCCGTGTCACTGAAATGGCAGCCATCTGGCCCCGCCAGATCCCCAAAGCGGCTAAGAAAGTGCTCAGCTAAAGGCAAAATGTCATCCCGGCGCTCACGCAGGGGCAACAACTTCAGCGGCAACACATCGAGCCGGTAGAACAGATCCTGCCGGAACCGCCCCTCGGCCACCGCTCGGGCCAGATCCTGATTGGTCGCCGCGATGATCCGCACATCCAGCGCAATGGATCTGTGTGAGCCCAGCCGCTCGACCGTGCGCTCCTGCAACACCCGCAGCAACTTGGCTTGCAGCATCAGCGGCATTTCCGCGATCTCATCAAGCAGCAAGGTACCGCCACTGGCGGCCTCAAACGTGCCCGCCTTGTCAGCGTGAGCGCCGGTAAAGGCCCCTTTGACATGACCAAACAGCAGCGACTCCAGCATCGACTCCGGGATGGCAGCACAGTTCACAGCCAAGAAAGGGCCATTCGCGCGGGGCGACTGGCGGTGAATAAAGCGGGATACCTGCTCCTTGCCCGTGCCTGACTCACCGGTCAGCAGCACGCTGGCGTCGGTTTGTGCAGCCCGCTGCGCCAGCATCAACATCTGCCGCGCGCGGGCCGACACCGCCACCATCGAGCGCTGCTCCTGCTCGAGCTGAACCAAGCGTTGCAACAGGGACACCAGCTGATCACCGTCGAGCGGGAGCAGGAGGTAATCCTGCGCCCCGCCGGCCATGGCGGCGCTGGCCAGTTCGGACTGCTCGGCGGCGACCAGGGCGATACGATGACGGCTGCGGCAGGCCCGCAGCCGAGCTTCCACCTCGGCGGTGCAACAGCCACTCAGATCCACCAAGCCTGCCCAGGCTTCGCGCTCAGGATCTTGCGTCAGCTCATACCCCTGCAACTGAAGTTGTCGCGCCAGCAAGGGCTCGATGGTGGCGCCGGCCAGTGAGATCAGATCAGTCACTGACGATCTCCTCCGACCGCTCACTGTCCGGCTCTGACATCACCAAACGGATCTCAACCCGACGATTTTTCTCACGGTCGGCCGCGCTGCGCTCGGTAACCAGCGGAAAGCGTTGGCCATGGGCGCGGATCTCTATCTGGCTCAGGGCCACGCCGCGCTCGATCAGAAGCCCGGTCAATTCATCGGCGCGCTGCCGTGATAACACCAGGTTGGCCAAGTGATTGCCTGTACTATCGCTGTGGCCATCGACCAACACCTCGCTGATCCGCGGATCGGCGGCGACGTACTCGGCGATCGCGTCCAACATGGGGAGCTGCGCATCGCGGGGTAGGATCTGCCCGGTTGCGTAGTTCATGGTGACATGGCGAACCACGTCAAATGGCTGGGGCACCAGTGCCGCGCTGCACTGACGGAATGCCCGCAGTGGGCTTTTCACCGCAACTGGTTCGATCACCAACTGGTAGCTACGTTGCGAGGCAAGCTGCAACGCAATGTCGATCCCCCAGCCCTGCTCGAGCCCATCCAGATAGCCCTCGGCGCTGCCGTCCATCTGGCCGGACATACCGTTCCATTGCCAGGCACGTGCATGAGGGTGAGTCGGCGCTTGCTTCAACCAAGATGGCGCAGATAAGACGCTGCGGCTTCCTACAGGTTGCTCCTGGAACCAGTTGGACTCGACCTTCATGGTGATCGCTTCGGCAGGGTACTGCACCAACGATAAGGTTCCGAAACCATCAATAGCGTGATGCAATTGGCAACCGAACCGGTCACCATTAAATTGCCAGTCGACGCCGTCCATAGGTGTTGCGTATTTAGCAAGCTGATTATCCGCCCCCCAGGAAAAGGGGGCAAAGAACATACCTGTCAATATTGCAACGATGCCTGTTGTCTTTTTATTCATGGCAATGCTTGGCTCAAATACAGTGGTGTTTATATGACCAAAACCGAGTACAGGTCATTAATTTTAGGTGCATAACTTAATAGGTAACGGATACTGAATGCAATATTGAAATTCGAATTCAACTGCTGTTAATGTATCGCCCAAAGCCAGCCACAGCGCCGGTTTGCATTAAATTTAGCGTCAATAAAGTGACAGTTGGCAATAAAGTTTGACACGTCAAATTACTGCCAGCGGATTTATTATTAATTGCCCACTTTCCCTAAAAAAAGCGTTGGTAATTTGACGAAACAAAAAAAATTGACGCTCATAAAATGCACTCTCGTGACTGGCGTCAATCCGATTTTATTGTTGTGGCTGAGGTCGCAATCTGTGAAAACGTGATTACGTATTGATACTGTAGGGATATAAAAAATGAAAACCACCGCTAAAGCGATGGTGTTACCGGCGGCCGACAATACCGCCTACCGACCCGTAGCACTGGTTCAAGAACGTCTCGCCCGGAGCCGGCTCCTGTTGGAGCTGGAGAAGCGCCACCGTGCCGTTTTGGATGCCGTTACCCAAGCCTTAGCACCGGGTGCGTCGCTGACCCAATCGCCGATCAAAGAGCTGCGTACCGAGCGCGAAGGCGATACCCAGCCCCTCGCGCCGGAGTTGGCTTGGTTTCAACTCAGCCATGAGCGCCAACCACTCGCTTGGTGGGGGATCGACCGCTGCAGCCTAGACCAGCTCGCCAGTGCCTATTACGGCGGCAGTAGTCCGCTGCTGTATACACCACTAAGGGCACCGAGTCAGTCCGAGCTGCGCTTGGTCAAACGCTTAATGGTCGGCGCACTCAATGGCCTGAAGGCGCTCGAATTGGACCCGGCACAGCTGGAGCTGGAACCCGTCAGCACCAAACTCGAGCTCAGCGCCCCACTGCGCTGGAGCTTTCAGTGGCAACGCGATGAGCCTCTGCCACCGATGCAATGGCTGCTCAGCGACGCCATGCTGGCGCGCCTGACCGTCGCCCCCCAGCAAGCCATCCCATCGGATCTGTCTGCCAAGCTAAAGCGAAAACTGCACCAGCTGCCGATCCGCTTACGTTGCGATCTGGTCAAACAATCCCTGCCCGCCCAGGCGATCCAGGATCTGCAACCCGGCGAGATCCTGCCGGTCAACCTGCTGCACCGCAGCCCGATCTCCATCGGCGGCCGCCCACTCTTCCACGCCAGTGTCCACACCAATAACGGACAGCTGGTTGCCAAAATCACCCAAGAACTACATCAACAAGAGGATTCATGATGTCCGAGGATACTTTGCTGCTCGACGACGACCTGCTACTGGACGACGATCTGTTTGGTCCCCAGGATCACGCGCCGGCCACCGCACCAAGCAATGCACCGGCCAAAGCCCCACGCGACATGCAGTTTTTCAGCCACCTGCCGGTTCAGGTGTCATTGGAGCTGGCCAGCGCTGAGCTGAGCCTGGGCGAGTTGATGGCGATGGGTGAAGGCGACATCGTTGCGCTGGATCGCATGGTCGGCGAGCCGCTGGATCTGCGCGTGAACGGCACCTTGCTCGGTCGCGGTGAGGTGGTCGAAGTCAAAGGCCGCTATGGCGTGCGTCTGCTGGAAGTTGAAGCCAGTAAGCTGTCTGGGATCTGATCCATGAAGTTTTGGTGGTGGCTGTTGCTGCTGATCAGCCCGAGTGCGCTGGCAAATACGGATCTGACCCTGCTTACCCTCAGCGATGGTGACTCCAGTCAAGCCTTGAGCATTAAGCTGGAGATCGTGGCACTGATGACGATCCTGTCACTGCTGCCAGCGATGCTTCTGATGATGACCAGCTTTACCCGCATCATTATCGTGTTGGCGGTTTTGCGCCAGGCCCTGGGTTTGCAGCAAAGTCCCCCCAATAAACTCTTGGTTGGGATCGCGCTGACCCTCTCGCTGTTTATCATGCGCCCGGTCTGGGAAGAGATCAGTACCGTGGCGTATGTGCCCTATGAGGCGGGCGAGATCAACCTGTTCGAAGCGCTCCAAGAGGCGGAGCAGCCGCTTCGCGTCTTTATGCTGGGTCAAACCCGGGAGACGGATCTGGAAAAGATGTTGAAGATCGCTGGCGAGCCGGTGGATACCCCGGTGGCCGACATTCACTTCACCATTTTGATGCCCGCCTTTGTGCTATCAGAGCTGAAGACCGCGTTCCAGATCGGCTTTTTGTTGTTCATCCCCTTCTTGGTGATCGATCTGGTGGTGGCGTCGGTATTGATGTCTATGGGTATGATGATGCTCTCGCCCTTGATCATTTCGCTGCCCTTTAAGCTGATGGTGTTTGTCCTGGTCGATGGCTGGGCCATGACCGTCGGCACCCTCTCGGCCAGTTTTGGGATGGGGTAGCATGGACGGACAACAACTGACCACGATATTCGCCGACGCTATCTATCTGGTAGTCACTATGGTGGCGGTTCTCATCACGCCCGGCTTGATGCTGGGCCTGGTGATCGCCACCATTCAAGCCGCGACGTCGGTCAATGAGCAGACCTTGTCGTTTCTGCCCAAGCTGATCATCACCCTACTTATGGTGGTGTTTGCCGGTCAGTGGCTGCTGACGAAATTGGGCGATCTGTTCAACTCCCTATTTTTCAACATCCCGATGTTGATCGGATAGCCCGATGCTTGAACTGACCGCCACCGACATCAACAGCTACATCGGCACCTTCTGGTGGCCATTTTTTCGCATCATGGGAGCTTTCGCCCTGATGCCGCTGTTCTCCAACGGCCACGTCCCAATTCAGGTTCGGCTGTTGTTGGCGATGGCCATCGCCGGACTCGCCGGCCCCTTGCTGCCCTCACCACCGGCGGTGGATCCGCTCTCCGTCAGCGCCTTGGGCCTGGCGTTTGAGCAGTTTGCCGTCGGCAGTCTGATGGGGCTGATCCTGTCGCTATTGATCCATATCCTCAGCATGCTCGGTCAGATGCTGTCGATGCAGATGGGCCTGGCGATGTCGGTAATGAACGATCCCGCCAACGGGGTTAACCACGCCCTACTGGGCCAATTGCTGGTGATGTACGGCACCTTGCTGTTCCTCGCATTGGATGGCCATCTGGTGTCACTGGCGGTCCTGATCGACAGCTTCTATCTCTGGCCCGTCGGCAGTGGCGTGTTTGATCTGCCGTTGATGATGGTGGTGATGAAGTTTGGCTGGACCTTCGCCATGGCCTTGATGATGGCGATCCCCGCCGTGATGGCCATGCTAATGGTGAACATCACCTTTGGTGTGCTGAACAAGGCCGCGCCCAGCCTCAACGTCTACTCGTTGGGCTTTCCTATGGCCATGTTACTGGGCCTGTTCAGTATCCTGATCTCCTTTTCCGGCTTGCCGGATCGGTATACCGAGATCTGCATTGACGCGCTGGCGGCGATGCATCAACTGGTCGGGGGGACGCCATGAGTCAGGAGAGCGCCGACAAAACAGAAAAGGCCACACCGCAACAACTCAAAAAGGCGCGGGACAAAGGCCAGGTTCCCCGCTCAAAGGATCTGGCAACCGCGGTGCTGTTCATCGGCGCCAGTTTGATGATCCTCGCCACCGCCGACTGGTTCGCCCGCCACGCCGCTGAGTTGATGCAGTTCAATATGGCCCTGACCCATGAGGATCTCTGGCGCGAGGATGTGATGCTGATCCACATCGGCGCCAGCCTGATGCATCTGCTCAGTATGCTCGGCCCACTGTTCATTCTGCTGGGCGTGCTGGCCGCAGTCGCTGGCTCCCTGCCAGGCGGCCCCTTGCTCTCCGGTAGCAACCTCAAGTTCAAGGGCGAGCGGATCAGTCCGCTCAAGGGCTTCAAACGGATGTTTTCGATGAAGTCGCTGGTTGAGTTGGTCAAGTCCATCCTGAAGATCAGCCTGCTCCTCGGCACCCTGTACTGGCTGCTGCGAGGCCGCCTGTCGGGACTATTAGGCCTGTACCAATTGCCGCTGGATCAGGCCATCGCTGAAGGGGTCAGCTTTCTGGCCACCGGTGTGTTGACCCTCGGAGTCATGCTGCTGTTTATTGCGCTGATCGATGTGCCTTGGCAGATGTTTGATCACGCCAAGAACCTGAAGATGAGCCGTCAGCAGGTCAAAGACGAACACAAGCAGATGGAGGGTAAGCCCGAGGTGAAGGCGCGGATCCGTCAGATCCAGCAAAAGATGGCGCGCTCCCGCGCCGATACGGCCGTGCCCAAAGCCGATGTGGTTCTGAT
Organism: Ferrimonas pelagia; assembly: GCF_039543565.1. NCBI lineage: Bacteria > Pseudomonadati > Pseudomonadota > Gammaproteobacteria > Alteromonadales > Ferrimonadaceae > Ferrimonas > Ferrimonas pelagia. The sequence continues at coordinate 28,077 of NZ_BAABJZ010000077.1, forward strand.
CAACCCAAGCCATTATTCGGTTGCCCTGCAGTACGACCCGCAGCGAGCGGATGCGCCGTTTGTGATCGCCAAAGGGGAAGACGAGCTGGCGCTGCATATCCGTCATCTGGCCAAACAACATGGGGTCGAGGTGGTGTCCTCACCGCCGCTGGCCCGTGCGGTGTACTACTCGACCCAGGTCGAGCAACAGATCCCGCAAGCGCTGTTTGTCGCGGTCGCGCAGGTGCTCTCTTACGTCTTGCAGCTCAAGGCCTTTCGCCAGGGGCGTCAGACCAAACCCGAGCCGCTGCCCAGTTTCCACATTCCCAAGTCCTTGCGTCGCTAACGGCGGCGCGATTTATTAAGGCTTACAACTATTATGAAGTTCTCTCTGCCTTCTGGTCTCAACATCAGCAACAGCTTTATCGGCGTCCCGATCTTGCTGATGGCCGTGTTGGCCATGGTGATCCTGCCGCTGCCACCCTGGCTGCTGGATATGCTATTTACCTTCAACATCGTGCTTGCCATTCTGGTGATGCTGGTGGCGGTATCCGCCCAGCGGCCGCTGGAGTTCTCCGTATTTCCGACGGTGCTGCTGCTCGCCACCCTGATGCGCCTGACGCTGAACGTGGCATCGACGCGCGTCGTATTGATGGAGGGCCATAATGGCGGCGATGCTGCCGGTAAGGTGATCCAGGCCTTTGGTGAAGTGGTGATCGGCGGCGACTATGTCGTGGGTATGGTGGTGTTCCTGATCCTGATGATCATCAACTTTGTGGTGATCACCAAAGGGGGCGAGCGGATCTCCGAGGTCAGCGCCCGCTTCACCCTGGATTCACTGCCGGGCAAACAGATGGCGATCGATGCCGATCTCAACGCCGGCGCCCTGAGCCAGGATCAAGCCAAGGCCCGCCGGGCCGAGGTCGCAAGCGAAGCGGACTTCTACGGCTCGATGGACGGTGCCTCCAAGTTCGTCCGCGGCGATGCCATCGCCGGGATCCTGATCCTGTTCATTAACATCATCGGCGGGGTCGCCATTGGCGTATTCCAGCATGACATGAGTGCCGGGGACGCCTTCCGCACCTTCTCATTGCTGACCATCGGTGATGGCTTGGTTGCCCAGATCCCATCCCTGTTGCTGGCCACCGCCGCGGCGATCATCGTGACGCGCGTGTCCGATGCCCAGCAGATGCCAGATCAGATCAGCGATCAGTTGCTGGCCAACCCCGCCGTTCTCGGCACCGCAGCAGGGGTGATGCTGATCATCGCGCTGGTGCCAGGCATGCCCACCTTGGCCTTTGGCGTGTTCGCGCTGTTGTTGGGGTTTGCCGCTTGGAAACAGTATCGCTATACCCCGGCGACCCCCTTGGAGCAGGTCGAGGAGAAAGTCGAGGCGGTTCGCTCTGAAACCCAGGCGCCAACCTGGGAAGCGCTGCCCTACACCGACGTGTTCGAAGTCGGTCTGGGCTATCGCTTGGTGCATCTGGTTGACCGCGCCAAAGGCGCTGAGTTGCTCAGTCGACTGACCGGGATCCGCCGCACCCTCTCGGAGCAGGCCGGCTTCTTGCTGCCCGAGGTCCGGGTGCGGGATAACCTGACGCTGTCACCGACCGGTTATCAGATCCTGTTTAATGGGATCCCAGTGGCCAGCGGCGAATTGCAACCCGACCAGTTACTCGCCATTCAATCCGGTGAGGTCTACGGTAAGATCGATGGGATCCTCACCAAGGATCCCGCCTACGGTATGGATGCGGTCTGGATCGAGCAGGACAATAAGGCACGCGCCCTGAATCTGGCGTACTCCGTGGTCGATAACGCCACCATCATCGCGACGCACGTATCCAAGCTCATGCGGGAAAAGCTGGAAGATCTGATCCAGCACGATGACATCACCAGCATCACCGATCGCCTCACCGCTCAAGCCCCGCGCCTGGCGGAAGCGCTGAATGGCGCATTGACGCCGATCCAGCAGCTGAAGATCTATCGCCTATTGCTGCGAGAGCAGGTCTCGCTCAAGGATATCCGCACCATCGCCACCACATTGCTGGAGAGCGTCGAGAACACTAAAGATCCTATCCTGCTGGCCGCCGACGTTCGCTGCGCGCTCAAGCACACCATCCTGCATCAGATCGCCGGCCAGCGACACAAACTCGAGGTTGCCACCCTGGCCCCAGAGCTGGAGCAAACGCTGATGAATGCGCTCACTCAGGCGCAACAGGGGGGCAGCGTCCCACTTGATGGCTTTGCCATTGAACCCCAACTGTTGGCACAGTTGCAGGCCAAGATGCCAAACCTGCTGGGTCTAATGCAAAAGGAGGGGCACCCACCCATCCTGCTGGTGGCACCGCAACTGCGCCCGGTCTTGGCCCGCTACGCGCGCGCCTTTGCCCGCGGCCTCAGTGTGCTGTCCTACAATGAGATGCCAGAGGATCGCGAGCTGGCCGTCGGTACTCAATTGGGCTAAGCGCAGCATACACACTCCCTTAGGCGGCCTCTTGGCCGCCTTTTTTGTTTGTGCCCAGCTTCGGGTTGAGGCCCTACACGAAGTCTGAAGAGCACGCCGTTGTCGGGCCACTCGGTGCAACAGCGGCTCTAAAACTCAAAAGCCAAAGCGGGCGTCGGCGTGCCCTTTACCCCGGCCTTTCTGTCGGCAACTGGCCACCGGTGTCCATAGCGTGAAAAGCTGCGCAACATTCACCGTATCCGCTGGAGCCACACCCTCAGCGAGGGCGCCGGTCAGCGCAACGGCGAAGGGGAGTGCAGCGGGACTCGCCGCGATGCGTGGCACAACAAAAGCTTGTTATCCTCAGCGCCAACCAGGGCCAACCAGGGCCAGATCCTGACACCGACCGCTGAGGTTAAAGCCAAAGTAATGACAGATGTTGACTGGAGCCGAACCCAAGAAAGCCGCGGCTCGACACAGCGACAGCGCTTTGCCGGCCTGCGCCCAACCGGTAACCTCAGCAAAGTACGCGAGCAGGATGACGAGGAATCCACGCTCACCACCACAGGCCTGACCATGCCTGCTCAAGCCTGGCCTCAGCCCCGGAGGGGGGCCAGCGATCTCGGTGCAGCGCTCCGCTCTTGCCCTAGACGAAAAAAGCCTCATCCGATGATGAGGCTTTTCCGCAATCAATGGCTTGGTTACCGGGACTCGAACCCGCCCCCCCCGGCGTGACAGGCCGCTAAGCTCTGCAACAGAGTCAAACCAACTGAGCCACAGCTCCCAGCCTTTGAGCTTTTGCGCACAGACAAAAAAAGCCTCATCCGAAGATGAGGCTTTTCCGAATTAAATGGCGGAGTGGACGGGACTCGAACCCGCGCCCCCGGCGTGATAGGCCGCTAAGCTCTGCAACAGAGTCAAACCAACTGAGCGACCGCTCCCAACCTTTGATTATTTGCGCACAGACGAAAAAAGCCTCATCCGAAGATGAGGCTTTTCCGAAATAA
>NZ_BAABJZ010000078.1:0-36716 GCF_039543565.1 Ferrimonas pelagia
CTATGACCACATTGTCGACCAGGTTGCAGATGCTTGGAACAGCTTTCGAAAAGATGCAGAACAAGTGCGGCATCTTTGCAGCAGGGAATGGGCCAGACTGACCAAATAGATAATGGAATTGGTATTAGTCTTATTGCAGCCTATTCGGCAGGACCTTGGCTGCGCGTCAGTACACAAGGTGATTGTTCAGTGGGGAAGCGGTCTGGTTCTTTAGCTACGCTTTAAGACAGCTTAATAAGGAGTTGTCATGCTGCCACTGATCATTCACGGCGATCTTCGGTCAACCCGTACCCGCGCGGTTGCTATGTGTTGTGAAGAGAAGGGCTTGGCCTATCGGCTTGAGCCTGTTGAGTATGGCTCCCCTGCGCACCTGCAGCAGAATCCGTTCGGACTTATCCCGGTATTGCAGCATGCGGGGGAGTACTTGTTTGAAACCGCGGCGATCCTGTATTACGTCAATGATGTTGCCCCGGGTCCAGAGTTGCTGCCCGATGAGCCGAGGGAGCGAGCCTTAGCCATGCAGTGGTGCAGTGCGGCTTTGTCGCAGTTAACCAGTGCAGCTGCTTGGTGTGAGCAGCATGACGTACTGGGCCAGGCTGAAGCGATCGAGCAGCGATTTGGTGAACTGCTCTTGCCTTTTTCATTGGCGATAGGGGAACAAGAGTTTGTTGGGACTGCGTCATTGACGCTGGCCGATCTATGCCTCTATCCATTGATCAATAAGTTGTATGGGGGCCAGCCTACCTTGGCAAAGGATCTGTCTTCGCTACAGCGATGGTCGAACATGATGGCACTGCGAGACAGTGCATTGGTGACTCAAGTAGATTATTTGCATCGCCGACAGGCCTGATCCGAGCCAGTCTCGGTATACTGAGGACACTAGAAGATAGGACTCGGTATGCTGACAAAATTGTTGTTTACCCTTGCTGTGATCGCTGGGGTAGTTTTCTTTTCGCGTCGGCGGACGCGAGCTCAAAGTTCGGATTTTACGCCTGCTCCAGTGCCCCAGTATCGCGGGCTCACCGTGTTTTTTGGTGCGCTGTTACTGCTGCTGGTTGCCGGGCTATTGGGGTACCGAGTTTGGGATGGTCATCGGCTATTGCATGTCTCGGTCGTTTCGGCTCAGGGAGAGGTTGCGTATTACACCGTGCGTAAAGGCAAGCTGAACGTCGACCATTTTACGACCATTGAGGGGCTTTATGTCAGGCTGGGCGCTCAGGACCGGATAGAAGTGAATCTCAAGTAAGTTAGCAAAAGCGCCAAGGTGGCGCTTTTGCTTTGATAGTCTCTTTGTTAATGGATGGCCGCTTTTTTCGGCTGTGTCTGCGTTAACTGCTGGGCGACTTTTTCGTTTTATCTCTCGACCTACCGCATCGACTTCAATGCCAAGGTTGCGTTGCCGGTGGCTGCCTTTCGGCCAGGCTCTCGGCAGTGAACCGCTTGGCTCCCTCTTATCGCTGTCTTGCGATGACGCCTCTCCCCCGTATGCCGTGTTCGAGATAAATAGCGCACAAGCTCGGGCGCGAGCCGCTCTCACGCGCAGCGTTTTACCGCGACACTCAAGGTTGAAGGCCGTATGCAAGTGCAATTACCAGTCACGATAAAGTTTTTGGGGTCTTTTTTTGTCGTCATGTTGCTGTCATATAAAACTGGGTTTGATGCCTAAGTGAGCAGAAGTCACTCCGGAGTGGCTGATTTTCAATCGTGGGCGCTGTGGTGATGATGCTGCTTTTGGGCTGCAATAGAACTGGAACCTAAGTGAAATATTTTTGTCATCTGAGTTTGGCCTAATGCACTCGCCGCCAGAGAGTGGCAACAAACAAGGATAACTTAAGGTTCTGACCATGAAAAAATTTGCTGCCGGCGCTTTGGCGCTTATGTCTATGTTCACCGCGTCTAGCGTTGTCGCTGGCGAAACCATCACTGTTTCTGGTTCTAATTCCATGACCAGTTTGATGGAGGTTCTTGCTGAAACTTATACCAATAAGACCGGTAACTTCGTTGAGGTGCAAGGCCCAGGTTCTTCCGCTGGGATCCGCGCAGCCAACCAAGGTACATCTCACATTGGTATGGCATCTCGTGCTGTAGCCGACAGTGAAATCGAAGCCGGTGTTGAGCGCATCATCATGGCAAACGATGGCATTGCAATCGTTGTGCACCCGAACAACACCATCGAGAATCTGACTACCGAGCAGGTTTCCAAAATTTATCGTGGCGAGATCTCCAACTGGGCCGAAGTGGGCGGCGAGCGCGCGCCTATCGTTGCAGTGACCCGCGATACCGCATCCGGTACTCGTGCCGGTTTTGAAGATGTACTGTCCCTGAAGCAAACCATTGCAGGCAAGAAGGTTTCCGCCATCTCGCCGCGCGCTCAAGTGGCCAACGGCAATGGCATGGTTAAGACCACTGCTGGCCAAAACCAAAACGCGATTGGTTACATCTCTCTGGGTACTGTAGATGAGTCTGTTAAGGCGCTGGACATCAATGGTGTTGACGCCTTGGTTGCTAACGTGCAAAACCAATCTTATCCGGTTGCTCGCTCCTTCGTGCTGATGACCGGTCCGAAGACTCCGGATTACGCGCACGCCTTTGTTGAGTGGATTTTGTCTGCAGAAGGTCAAGAAATCGTGGCTAAGAAAGGCTACGTACCGGCGAAATAAGCCGACTGCCCAATCGAGTTAGATTGAGCATTGTTTACAACAGACTGCGGCAGGGGTGCTGCAGTCTGTTTGCGGGTTTAATAGGGTTGTTAAAATTTTATGTCTGAAGTAAACGTGTTAGTGCAGAAAGACTCGGCGCAAGAGGAGCTAAAAAGCTCCCGACGTCGTGACTTCATTGAGCACGCGTTTCATGCGCTGTTTCTACTCAGTGCTTTTATCGGTGTTGCCTCTGTTATCACCATTGGTTTCTTCTTGGTAAAGGAAAGCTTGTCCGCGCCGCTGTATACCGGTGCGGATCTGGCTCGTTACTTGGTGGAAGAGGAAGGCCAGAGCATCTTTGGCTACGGTTGGTTACCGGACGGCGTGGTCGGGACCATTCAGATGTTGACCAACTCCACTTGGGCGCCACCGGCGATGTATGGCCTGGCACCGATGATCGCGGGCTCGTTGGCCGCCACGGGACTTGCCGTGTTGATGGGCGTGCCGGTGGGTGTTTTGACCGCCATTTTCCTTGCCGAGATCGCACCACAGCGTGTGGTTAATGTGATGCGTCCTGCCATTGAGCTACTGGCGGGGATCCCTTCGGTGGTATACGGCTTCTTCGGCTTGGTGGTGATTGTGCCGCTGATCGAAACGGTGTTTGATGTGCCGTCTGGTGCCAGCATCTTGGCCGGCTCCGTGGTGCTGTCCATTATGATCTTGCCGACGGTGATCGCCGTGTCTGAAACTTCGCTGCGTGCCGTGCCGCCGCAGTACCGAGAGGGTTCTTTGGCCTTAGGGGCTTCTAAGATCTACACCATTTTTAATGTGCTTATCCCGGCTGCCCGTTCAGGCATTTTAACCGGGGTGATCTTGGGGATGGCCCGAGCGGTCGGTGAAACCATGGCGATCATTATGGTCATGGGCAACACCCCGGCTATGCCGCAAGGTGTATTGGACTCAGCCATTACCCTGACTGCGAACATCGCTCTGGAGATGTCCTACGCCACCGGTGTTCACGCCAGTGCCCTGTACGCGTCCGGCGTTGTGCTGCTCGTATTCGTTATGCTGCTCAACGGTAGCTTGATGTACCTGAACCGTGAGAAGGCCAAATAAGCATGTTTACTCCTGATAACAAAGATAAGATCCTGACAGGCATGATCTGGTCCGCTGCAGTGCTGACCATGGGCTTTCTGATCTGGATCCTGTTCTACATTGTCAGCAACGGCATTGCCTACGTTGACTGGAGCTTCATCACCGACGACTACACCCGCACCGGTGATGAAGAGGGGATCTGGCCGATGATCATGGCCACTCTCTATATGGTTTTGCTGTCTATCTCGATTGCAGCCCCTATTGGGATCATGACCGCCATTTACTTGACCGAGTACGCGAAGCCCGGCAGTAAATTGGTGAAACTGATCCGTTTCTGTACCGAAGCGTTGGCCGGTATTCCGTCCATCGTATACGGTCTGTTTGGTATGACCTTCTTCGTAGTCGCCCTAGGTTTGGGCTTCTCGATCCTCTCTGGTGCCTTGACGCTGGCCATTTTGATTTTGCCGGTGATCATCCGTACCACGGAAGAAGCGATTATTTCTGTTCCACTGTCCTACCGTGAAGCCTCCTATGGTCTGGGTGCCTCGCGTCTGTACACCATCTGGCGGGTGATCCTCCCAGCCGCGATGCCAGGGATCGTGACCTCATTGATCCTCTCCATCGGTCGTATCGTGGGCGAGTCTGCCCCGGTATTTCTGACCGCAGGTATGGTGGCGCGGATCCCGGATTCGGTTTTCGATTCCGGCCGAACCCTGACGGTGCACCTGTATATGTTGACCACAGAGCTGTACACCCAACACGACTGGAATATGGCATTTGCCACTGCCACCGTGCTGGTGCTCTTGGTACTGGCGATCAATCTGATCACCAAGTTCATCACGAACAAATTCAGTAAAGCGACTTACTAAACAGACTTTTAGCGGTATATGACTATGAACACTTTTGAAATCAAAGATCTCGACCTGTACTACGGCGAAAACCAAGCGCTGAAATCCATTGAACTGGCGATCCCGCATAAGCAAGTCACTGCGTTTATCGGTCCTTCAGGCTGTGGTAAGTCGACGCTGCTGCGCACGCTGAACCGGATGAATGATCTGATCGCTGGCGTGACCATCAATGGTCAGGTCAAAATGGATGGCGCTGATATCTATGCTGACGTCGATGTACGCAAACTGCGTATGCGCTGTGGCATGGTGTTCCAGAAGGCGAACCCGTTCCCGATGAGCATCTATGAGAACGTGGCGTACGGCCAGAAAGCTCAGGGTGTAAAAGACAAAAAGACACTGGATAAGATCGTTGAAGATGCGCTGCGCAGCGCCGCTTTGTGGAATGAGGTTAAGGATCGACTGCATTCTCACGCTTTTGGCCTGTCTGGTGGTCAGCAGCAGCGCCTGTGTATTGCCCGTACCATCGCGATGAAGCCGGACGTGATCCTGATGGATGAGCCGACGTCGGCCTTGGATCCCATCGCGACGGCCCGTATTGAAGAGTTGATGGAAGATCTACGCAAAGAGTTTACCGTGGTGATCGTGACCCACTCGATGGCGCAGGCGCGCCGTATTGCCGATAAAACCGCCTTCTTCTTGATGGGCGAGTTGGTGGAGCACGGAGAGACAGAGCAGATCTTCACCGCCCCGAAAGATAAAAGAACCCACGGTTACATTACCGGGGACTTTGGCTAGTAAACCCACCCGCAAGCAAGTCAAAGCGCCCTTAGGGGCGCTTTTTTTATGTTTGGTCTGCGCGTTGTGATCTGGGTGAGCGATTTGGCGTACACCTGTACTCTATAATCTGGTCATATTTGACCAAATAGGGAACGTATTGATGCAACAAGAATGTAGCCAATGCCGGGAGTTGGTAGGACTTAGCGCTGTGGTTTGTCCTGAATGCGGAGCCGGACTTGCGTTAGACGCGCTTGCGGGGATCGATCCGGCGTTAACGCTACGCAGTCAGCGCGCTGCGAGTCGTTTTGGGCTGTGGCTGGGGACGTTTGGGATCCACCGCTTCTACCTAGGCCAACCGGTGCGGGGCAGCTTGTATTTGGCCTTCTGTTGGACGTTGGTGCCGACGGTACTGGGGATCGTCGATGGGATCCGGATGGCAAATATGTCACGGCAACAGTTCTATCGACGCTGCTGCTTGGCCTAACGCCCGTACTGCGAAAGCAAACCTTATCTTTAAGGCAATAAAGCCCGGCTCAGGTCGGGTTTTTTCACATAAGCTTAGGGTTGTAATGATATTGGTGGTTAGATGTTTTGTTGGTGTTTCTTGCTTTCGCTAGCGGTGGAAATTTTTATTTGCGCAACTACGAGTTGATTATGCTGCCATGGCTGGCGTTTCTTAGAGCGTGTAAGTAGGATGAGCTCGGAAGCAATACCATATAAAAACAATGCTCTAAGAAGGAAGTCCCGATGAAACTGATTCTACGCCTGTTGGCAGGGATCTTGGCCGGTCTGTTGATCGGTCTATACGCACCCGATGTACTGGTACGCCTGATGATGACGGTCCAGATGATCTTGGGCCAATTGATCAGCTTTGTGATCCCGCTGATCATTCTGTTCTTTATCGCCAGCGGTATCGCCAACTTGCAACGCAATAGCGGAAAGCTGTTGGGCCGCACTGTGGCGATCGCTTATGGCTCGACCTTGACCGCCGGGATCCTGGCCTATCTGTCGGCGTCGGCGTTTGTCCCTATGCTGGTCAGCGGCGGGGAGCTGAACGAGGTTGCTGAGCACGGTTTGAAGCCGTTCTTTGAGCTCAACGTACCAGCCCTGTTTGGTGTGATGAGCGCACTGGCTGCTGCCTTTATCTTCGGCTTGGGGATCTCTGTTACGGGCGCCCAGAGCCTGAAGTTGGTTGTTGATGAAGGCAAAGAGATCATCGATCGCCTGTTGGCGAAGGTGATCATCCCCGTCCTGCCGTTCTACATTGCCGGTGTTTTTGCTGGCTTTGGTGCTGACGGTTCGGTATTCGAAACCCTGAAGACCTTTGGTGTGGTGTTGGTATTGGCGGTGGCGATGCACTGGCTGTACCTGTCTGTGTTGTACATCATCACCGGCCTGCGCTGTGGCAAGTCACCATGGACCCTGATCCGGACGATGCTGCCTGCGTACGTTACCGCACTGGGTACCATGTCTAGCGCAGCAACCATCCCAGTGACCCTGCGTCAAGCCAAGCAAAATGGCGTATCTGATGAAGTTGCCAACTTCTCCATTCCTTTGTTTGCGTCTATCCACCTAGCTGGCTCGACCATTACCCTGACCACCTGTGCTATCGCCGTGATGCACATGTTCCCGAACATGGGGATCCCAGGTCTGGTTGAGATGATCCCCTTCATCATGATGCTGGGTGTGGTGATGATCGCGGCCCCCGGTGCGCCGGGCGGTGCGGTAATGTCCGCATTGGGTCTGCTGACTGCGATGTTGGGCTTTGGCGAGGCGGCGGTTGCTCTGATGATCGCGCTGTATATGGCGCAGGATAGCTTTGGCACCGCTTGTAACATCACTGGAGACGGCGCGTTGTCTTTGTTGGTGGATCAAGGCGAGCAGTCACAAGGCGAAGCGGTCAAGGCGTAAGCTCTGGATCATACCGTTTCTGTTGAAGCGACAGCCCAAGGGCTGTCGCTTTTTTTATCTTGCAGACAACCATTGCCGGCCGTTTCTCGTTTGGTGCTTAATCGACGGTTACGCCTTACTGGCCAAGCCGGCGCTGATGAGGGTTAGCCAAGGGCCGAGCGCTTCACACTTCGCACCGCAGCACTTCGCTGCTCTTTCGCTTCTGGCGCACGTCAGTGGTGCCCGTATTGGCACTGTACTCGTTGGCCTTAACAAGGATCCGGCCCGGCAACATTGTCGCAGATGACAGGCAGTCACTCGGGCAAGAAGTCGCTTTTGTGTTTGTATTCAACCTTGTTAATGATTGTCTCACTATACTGAACAACGCAAACGCGATGTGCTAGGGCCATTGTTGGCTACTTACCGATTAGCAAAACTAATGCGATGGTGGCCATTGCCGGCCAAATAATTCATTGTTCGTTGGGCTGGCTTTGCCGTACAGTACGCCAGAATTTTTAAGCCTTTAATTGCGAGACGCGTACACTGTGGAACTGACTCTTTATCTTCAATTTTTTCTAGGTTTGGTGGCGATCGTCAACCCGATCGGGATCTTGCCGGTGTTTGTGACCCTCACCAGTCACCTCAGTGAAGCGGAGCGTCGTCGTACGGCTATTCACGCCAATATCGCGGTGGTGGTGATCCTAATGGTCACCATGCTGGCAGGGCAATTGATCCTGGATATGTTCAGCATCTCCTTGTCCGCTTTCCGAGTGGCGGGTGGCACGTTGATCACCTTTATTGCCATGTCGATGCTGCAAGGCAAGCTGGGTGAAGTGAAGCACAATAAGGCAGAAGATCGTGAATCTGCGGCCAGAGAGTCGGTGGCGGTTGTGCCGCTGGCATTGCCTCTGATGGCGGGACCCGGCGCCATCAGCTCAGTGATCGTTTATGCCTCTGAGTACAGCGCACCGGCTAACCTGCTGGGGATGAGCGTGGCCATCGGACTGTTTGGTTTGATGAGCTGGGCGATCTTCCGCTTGGCATCGGTGATCTTCAAGCTCCTAGGACAAACGGGGATCAACGTGATCACCCGGATCATGGGTCTGTTGATGCTGTCGATCGGCATCGAGGTGGTGGCTGCGGGCTTGAAAGGCTTGTTCCCGTCATTGCTGTAGCCTGATCGATAGTGATCGAACCCCAACAAACCGGAGCCTGTCTCCGGTTTGTTGCATTCTGAGTGGACTCAGGTGCCTGACTTGAGTACGGCGTACGCCAGTGGTGCCAATAGCATGATGATAATGATGGCAACACAGGTAAATTGGACCCAGTGATCCTGCAGCTGATTGAGCTGCTCTTCCCGCTCCCGCCCATCAATATTGTCATTGGCTTGGGCTTGTCGATAGCGGTGCCACCAGTATAAATTGCCGACCAGCATGATCATCAAAACGACGAGTAAGCGCGATTCCATCCTAGGCTCCTCCATAATGTTCACCGTTAATATACAGCTAAATAACATTGCGGAAGTTGATGCTGTCACCGGTGTATGCAAAACAGATTGGGCTGCTAGAGTGACGTGCTTTGTAAAGCAGAAAAGGCGCCAAGCGGCGCCTTTTTTAGTCTAGCCAAGGGCTAAAAGTCGTCTAGGGTGATCAGACCCAACGGCAGGCCGCCGCCGACTTCGTCCCGAGCGATAGCGGTATAGAGTTTGCCGGCTTCAAGTGTCACCTGCAGAGGACCGATCGCAGCTTCTTGACTGCCGGTGGGTGTGACGGTCACGGTATAACTGCCAGCAGCGAGGATCAGTCGGCCGGTTTCGGCACCAATAGCCACATTGGAAAATGCGGGTGTCTCGTCACTGATATCGCTATCTGTGCCCAGATAGATGTCGACAGAGCCGGCGCTGGGCGAGGCGTGGATAAGGCGCAACCCGGCCTCGGTCGCGATCCGGCGGCGCTCATCAACTAAGACCAATGGTGCGATGTCAGCCAGTTCATTAATAGCCAGCACGGTGTAGGCGGTGTTGAGCTCGAAATTGACGTCGGCGTGGATGACGAAGGTCCCAGGGGCAGCAGCCGGCTCTACTTTGACATTGTAACTGCCTTGGGCCAGAGGCAGATAGTCACTGGCGATGGGGTAGGGCACGTCTGCAAGGGCTATTGTATCGTTCAGCAACACATTCACTGCTGGCGCATCGGGCGATGCATGGACTACGCGTACCTCGCTGCCAGCGTTGATGTCGGCGATCAGACCGACGCTGTCGTCCGACCACGCCAACACGTTAATTGGCGATGAACCGGTTCGCGTATTGGTCACTGCAACCAGCATGAGGTCAGTGCCAGCAGGGAGTGACAGTGCGCCGGTATCGAAGACAACGGTTTTATCGTTGGCGGGCGTGATCCGGACCTGGTATTGTCCCGCAGCGAGCTCGATCAAGTCACTGTTGGTCATGAACGGTACGTTGCTTAATGCAGGAGATATCATGCTGATATCTGCGTTGGTCTCGGTCAGATAGATGTCCACCGCCGGTGCATCCGGGCTGGCATGTAACACCTGTAGGCGGATGTTGCCGGCGCCGAACTCGGTCTTGGCCCGACTTAGGATCAATGGCGCCAGAGTTTGGTCGGCGACTTTGCCCAGTGCAATAATGGAATATTCCGTATCCTCGTCAACCGGCAGTTCAGCCGGTCCGAGCACGGTGGCAGTGGCATCATTTGGCAGCAGAGCGTCGACGGCGATTTGATAGGTTTCTGTCGGTAACTCGATAAAGCCAGAGCCGGTCTGATACTCGACATTGGCCAGCGCGGTGTCGCCGTTCACTTGAATGTTAACGGCGGGAGCATCTGGAGAGGCGTGCAGGACGCGAATATATCCGGATGGCTCTTCTAGCAGGGGGGCGATGTCGTTGTCGTTATCGTCGTCACAGCCGATAAGGGTGAGCGGTGCCAGTGCAAGCACGGCTAGGTGTGTGCAAAACTTCATGAGGGCTCTCCGATGGGATACTCGGAAGCCTTTAACGTCACCATTCGCTTATCGGATCACAAGCGGGATTGCAGCTCAAACAGGTTACCGGATGTGGCACTGAACAGGTTCTCATGCAGACGAGCGGCAAAATCATCGGTCAGTCCAGAGATGTAGTCGGCGATCACCCGGCTGCCACTGTGACCCGCGGCGGTGTGTTGTTGCCAGATCTGCCCGGTAATGCGGGGCAAGAGTCGCTCAGGATCCGACGCGAATGCTTCAAACAGCTCCATCACCATCTGCTGGCCCTTAAACTCCAAGAGCTGGACCTCGGGTTTCTTCACCACGTTATGTAAGACAAAGCGTTTCAGGAGTTTGAGCAGCGCTTGATAGTCTGGCTCGAGTACCGCTCGCTGTGCCAGCAAGGGGTTTTGTAGATCTGGCTGGGCCTTGAGGGTCACGGCGCAGACGAGCCCATTGACCAAGGTGCCGATCGCGTCTTTGCGGCGGTATTGCTCTTTGCAGAACAGATCAGCGCTGATCCGCGCCATCTCGCTATCTTGGTAGGGGCTGGGGCCTTGCTTGAGGGCTTGCTGCACCTCGTTGTCCCAGCTGTCGGGATGGACGATCCCCAGCACGATCGCGTCTTCCAGATCGTGCACTGAATAGGCGATGTCGTCGGCCAACTCCATGATGGAGCAATCCAGCGAGCGGTGACGAGCGCGCAGGTGACCATTGGCCCCGGGTGTATCGGTCACGCACTGAAACTGCTGACGGTCGTCCGAGCAGAGGGGTGCCAAGACCCAATCGAGGATCGCACTGTCCTCGTCAAACAGGGCTTTGGCCGGCTGCCAATCACTGGCCTTGAGTTGACGAAAGTTGACGGCAGGTGGATGCTGTTGCGGCTTGGCGACGCTGCCATGGCAAACCGGGTACTTCAGGACGCCAAGCAGGCTGCGACGGCTGAGGTTCATGCCATAGTGCTGGGTATAGGGCTCGAGCTGAGTCAATATTCGAAACGTTTGGCCATTGCCTTCGAATCCGCCGTGCTCCCTCATCATATAATTCAGGGCGATCTCGCCGCCATGACCAAATGGCGGGTGACCGATATCGTGCGCGAGGCAGAGGGCCTCGATCAGCTGATCGTCCAGCAGTGGGGCGATCTCCGGGTGTTTGCTGCGCAGTTGGGCATTGAGCCCGGTTCCGATCTGGGCGGCTTCGATTGAGTGGGTCAGTCGGGTGCGATAGAAGTCGTTCATGCCGACGCCGAGTACCTGCGTCTTGGACTGCAGCCGACGAAAGGCGGCGGAGTGCAACACCCGGCCTTTGTCTCTGTGATAGGGCGAGCGTTGATCGTGCCGGCGTGGCCGATCCTCGTCAAAGCGTCTTTGCTGCCAGGGATCTACCGATGAGTTCATCTTGCCTCCTCAAGGACTTACCCTGAGTCTGCGCCAGCATAGGCGCAGCGGTCAAGTGGGTTCGGCCAGTGTATCTAAGGTTGCACCGCAGGCAGCAAGAAACACATCGAGAAAGTAGGTCACCTCGGGCTGCTGCCGCAACTCCTCCATTTTTGGGGCGAGTTTGTCGATAACGTGGGTGAACTCGTGGTTGTGGTGCGCCAACTCATCCTTGGCCTTTAGGTAGGCACAGATCACATCGGCAGCTTTGACGATGGTGGCATACTCGGCCGGCACCTGGCTTTGCACCAGCAATTCGGCAAAATCCGCCTGAAACTCGGCAGGCAAGGTTGCCAGACACTGTTGCTCGGCGGCGGCTTCGAGTTGCTTAAATTCGCGGGTGATCTCCGGGTTGGAGTATTTCACCGGGCTGACAATATCGCCTAACCGGGTTTCGGAGCACTCATGGTAGAGGGCGATGGTTGCGGCCTTTTCCGGGATCAATTGGCCGCCAAACTTACGGTTTTTGATCAGCGCCAACAGGTGGGCGACAACGGCCACCTGATGGCTGTGCTCGGCCACGTTTTCTGGTTTGACGCAATACATCAGAGACCAGCGCCGGATCAGCGGCATACGGAACAACCACGCGAGGAAGGTGCTGGACTCTGGTGTCATTTAGGCGCTCCTACTGTTTATAGCGGTTGAGGAAGGACTCAAACTTGTCCATCGCTTTGTCCAGATCCTCCAGGTGGGGCAGGAAGACAAAACGCAGATGATCCGGCTCTGGCCAGTTAAAGGCGGTGCCCTGCACCAACAGGATCTTTTCCTGCATCAGCAGATCCAGCACCAGCTTCTGATCGTCCACTAGGTTGAATTTCTTTGGATCCAGTCGCGGGAAGGCGTACATGGCGCCTTGGGGCTTATAGCAACTGACCCCATCAATGGCGTTGAGACGCTCGACCACCAGATCGCGCTGCTGGCATAACCGGCCAGTGGGCAGCAACAATTCATTGATCGACTGGTAGCCGCCCAGCGCGGTTTGAATGGCATGTTGCATCGGGACGTTGGCGCACAATCGCATGGACGCGAGCATCTCGAGGCCCTCAATGTAGCCCTTTGCCTTGCTGCGATCGCCAGACAGCATCATCCAACCGGCGCGGAACCCCGCAGCCCGGTAGGCCTTAGACAGGCCATTGAAGGTGATGATGAACAGATCGTCCGCCAGTGAGGCGAGGGGAATGTGGACCGCTTGATCGTAGAGGATCTTGTCGTAGATCTCGTCGGCAAACACGATCAGGTTGTGTTCGCGTGCGATCTGCAACAAGTCCAACAACATGGTGCGGCTGTACACCGCGCCGGTCGGGTTGTTGGGGTTGATGATCACCAGCCCTCGGGTTTGGGGGGTGATCTTGCGGCGGATATCGTCGAGATCCGGCATCCAGTCGGCCTGCTCATCACACAGGTAATGGCGGGCAGTGCCGCCGCCCAGATTGACGGAGGCGGTCCACAGCGGGTAATCCGGCGCCGGCACCAGGATCTCATCGCCGTTGTTGAGTAGCCCTTGCATCGCCATGACGATCAACTCCGACACGCCATTGCCGATGTAGATATCTTCGACATCGACATCGCGGATCCCATGGGGCTGATAGTGCTGCATCACCGCTTTACGCGCCGAGAACAGCCCTTTTGAGTCGCAATAGCCCTGACTGTCAGGAAGGTTATGGATCACATCGCGAATGATCTCTTCCGGGGCCTCGAAACCAAAGGGCGCGGGGTTGCCAATATTGAGCTTGAGTACACGATGCCCCTCCTCCTCCAGGCGCTTGGCTTCTCTGGCCACAGGTCCTCGAATGTCGTAGCAGACGGTATTCAGTTTATTGGACTTGTTGATGGCGCTCATGGGTAACCTTACTGCTTGAAATCGTTAAAGGAGGCTATACCACCATAGCCAAAAGCGAAGGGACAGGGAAGAGAGACTTGATGTGATCTGTGTCACAGCATAATATCATAGCCCGTTAGGTGGTTTGACCAGTTGAGGTGGATGTGGATTGGTTTGCGAGTGCCAGGACGGTACAGCGGGTATTAAACCTGTGGCCACCGTTTTTGTTTACGGGGATCCGGATCGAGCGGTTATCGCCCGATTATCGTTATTGCCGGGTGGCGCTGCGGCTGCGGCCTTGGAATAAGAACGGCAATGGAACCCACTTTGGTGGCAGCTTATTTGCGATGACCGATCCGGTCTATTCCATGATGTTAATGGGGATCTTCGGCAAGGCGTATCGGATCTGGGATAAGGAGGCGGACATCGACTACCTCAGGCCGGGCCGAGGACGAGTGTATGCGGAGTTTCGATTAACCGATGGCCAGTTGGATGCGATCCGTCGTTCGACGTCGCAAGGCGATAAGGCACTGCCGGAGTTTGTGGTGGAGGTAAAGGATGAAAGCGGGGAGGTGATCAGTCGTCTTCGCCGTGTGCTTTACGTGCGAAAGAAACCGCCGAAGCAAGCAAGGAAACGACACGAGCCAGCGTTGCCGCAAGGCAGGGACGGATAAGCCTCGATATTTGGACACAAAAAAGGACCCGTCAGGGCCCTTTTTGCGAAGCGCAGGGACTTAGGCCAACTCGGCCAAGCACATCTCTTCATAGATCTGCTTAACCCAGGCGTCCACACGCTGCTCAGTCAGCTCAGGTTGACGATCCTCGTCAATGCCTAGGCCAACGAAGGTGTTGTCGTCCACCAGCGCCTTGGAGGCTTCGAACTCAAAGCCTTCGGTGGAGGTGTGACCAACGATGATGGCGCCGCGGTCGCGGACGATGTCGCCCAGCTGACCCATGGCGTCAAGGAAGTACTCGGCGTAGTCTTCCTGATCACCACAGCCAAAGATGGCCACCAGCTTGTCGTTGAAGTCCAACTGCTCCAGCTCTGGGAAGAAATCATCCCAGTCACACTGGGCTTCGCCGTAGTACCAGGTTGGGATCCCGAGGATCAGCAGGCTGAACTCATCGATCTCTTCCTTGCTGCTCTTGGCGATGTCCTTAACAGCGACCAACTCACCCAATTTTTTCTGGATCATCTTGGCAACGGCTTCGGTATTACCGGTGTCGCTACCAAAGAACAGACCTACGCTTGCCATTCGTTTACCTACTTGTGCTAGTGAAACTTGTTCTGTTAATGAAATCACACACCTGTCAAAGGTGTTCGGAGTCGACATCAAACTGCGCCAGTAAGATCGACTCAATCAATTGACTGCGGGTGATATTACTGTCCAAGGCCCGGTCATTCAAGGCGTTGTAAAGCTCTTCTGAGACCTTGAACTCGATGCGTTTTAACCCTTTCGACTTATCTCGCAGTATTTGATTGCGTTTGTTGATCCGCAACTGCTCTTCTCGAGACAAGGGGTTGGTCCTGGGTCGGCCACGCCGCTTTTCGGTGGCAAACATGTCCAGGGTGGTTCTGTCAGATTTTTCGATTGCCATTGTGCGACGCTATCAGCTGAGCCCTGTCCCCTCCCAAAAGAGTTGGATCACTCCTTTGGCGATGAAGCCGGCACAACCTAAAAACAATACTAACCAGACGATAAAGCGGCCGAATGGCGGCACTTTACCTTGTTTGAGAACGTCCCTGATCGACATGCCAATAAGAAAAAATACGCCGGCAAAAAGCAGGTTAAGACCGAGAGTCTCCAACTGCTCAAAATGGCTATTCAACATGCCGTTACCTTCCTGGTACCTCTGAAGCGCGGAACTATACCACAGCGATTATTGGCTGACTACGTCCTCGCGGGATCGTTGAAAAAACTGCAGGGTTAGGCGGTTAAAGAGCTCGGGTTTCTGGCTGTGGAGCCAGTGGCCGGCCCCGGCGAGGATCTGGGCCTTGGCATTGGGGAAACGTCGCTTTATCTCAGCTTGATGGGCGGGCAGCAGATAGTCGGACTCGGCGCCCTTGAGCATCAGGGTTGGGCCGATATAGGGCGGTAACTCAGGCACAGCGTCAATTAATTGCGGGTAGGCTGCAGTGATGGCATCGAGCTGGATCTGCCAGCGGTAGCCGCCGTTGCCATCGGGCTTGAGGTTTTTGAGCAAAAAGGCGGCGGTGGCGAGATCGATCCCCGCAGAGAGCAGGTGATCCTGCGCGTGTTTGCGGCTGCGTAGCCGCGACGGTTTTAGCCCACTGAGTGCCTCGAGCACCCTGTCGTGGCGGCGCTGATAGGCGACCGGTGCGATGTCTGCCACGATCAAGGCTTGGCAGTGTTCTGGGTGGGACTGGGCGTAGGTCATGGCGACTTTGCCGCCGAGGCTGTGGCCGAGCAGGTACAGCTTGCTGAGTGCCAGTTGGTGGCGCAATTGCTCGAGATCGTGCGCCATCTCCGCAAACGTCATGCTGCTTTGTCGCGGGTTGTCGCCGTGGTTGCGCAGAGAGATCTGCAGCGTCTGCCAGCCGTGTTGGCGCAGGTGGCGCGCACAGCCAGCTAGGTTGTCGAGATCACCAAACAAGCCGTGGAGCAACACCACGACCGGGCCGTCGCCTTGGAGCAGGTAATTCATGCGGTACCTCCTTGAACCGTTATCGAGCGCAGTGATTGTCGCTTTGAGGGGCGCTCAGCGCAACGACTGTTGTGATTTATGTCACGGTGAGCGCGGCGGGCGCAGCTTGTGAGGGCGTCTCAAAACTCAAGGGGCGGCGCTGGTCGATTTTGTCGGCAGATCCGGTATAGCCAGCAGGCACATCGCGCGCTTGGCGGGATTACCTTGGCCCTGCTGGATAGGGATGCTTATAATGGCGCTGATTTAGTATGGGAAAGCGAAACCAGAGCGGATATGAAATACATCGAAATTGACGACGAACTGTATCAGCACATAGCCAGTAACACCCAGCAGATCGGCGAAAGCGCCTCTGACATTCTGCGACGTTTACTGGGCTTTGAGAGCGGCACCCACGCACAGCAGCAGACGGTGATCATCAGTCAACCGGGACTGGAGGCGAAGAGCAGTGCGCCTAAGCCGGCCCGCGCCAAAGCGCAGGCGGTGCGCTCGGCGGTGGCGGAAGCCGGTGTCTTTGAAGAGTTGCTGGACGATCCCCTGCTGAAAAAGCAGAAGGGCGCCGTTGGTCGTTTTGTCTATCTGCTGGATTGCTTGTACCGTCAATACCCGTCGGCGTTTAAGCTGGTGCTGGAGATCCGGGGGCGTGACCGGTTGTACTTCTCGACCGGGAAAGAGGCGCTACTCAATGCCAGCAAGACCGCAAACCCGAAGCAGATCGGCAGCAGCCCGTTCTGGGTCTCGGCCAACAATAACACCCGTAAAAAGCAGGCTATTCTTGAAGAGGTGCTGGTTGAGCTCGGCTGTGCATCTGAGCTAGCAACGCAGATCTCCGAACGAATTTAATCTTTTTATCAAGGACGACCTATGAGTCTTCATCCGCGTGCGGGCACTCGTGCCCGCTTTGACGATCTGGTGGACATTCCGCACCTGATCAGCTGTTACTACACCCAAGCTCCACGGGTTGAGCGGGCCGCTGAGCGGGTCAGCTTTGGCACCTCCGGCCACCGGGGAACGGCATTGTCCCGCAGCTTTAACGAGCAGCACATTCTCGCCATCACCCAAGCGGTGGTGGATCATCGCCAGGCGGCGGGGATCCATGGACCGATGCTGTTGGGTTTTGATACCCATGCATTGAGTCAGCCGGCATTCTACAGCGCGATCGAGGTGCTGGTTGCCAACGGCGTTCGGGTGCTGATCCAGCAAGACCATGGCTTTTTGCCCACGCCGGTCCTCTCCAATGGTGTGATCCAATACAACCGCCATCACGCAGAGCTGGCGGATGGCTTGATCCTGACGCCCAGCCATAACCCGCCGCAGGACGGGGGGATCAAATACAACCCGCCTCATGGTGGCCCCGCAGATACGGATGTGACCGACTTCGTCGCTGAGCGTGCCAACGCCTATCTGGCGGCCGGTCTCGAAGGCGTACGCCGGGTCAATCGTGATGTGGCGGAAGCGACGGGCTTGATCGAATCGGTTGATCTGATCGGGCAGTACATCGAAGGGCTAGGGAAAGTGGTGGATATGGATGCCATCGCCAAGTCCGGTTTGCGTTTGGGCGTCGATCCCATGGGCGGCGCAGCCGTCTCGGTTTGGTCGCGGATCGGCCAGCGTTATGGCCTGGATCTGACCGTCACCAATCAGGCGGTGGACGCGGCCTTTGGTTTTATGGCGTTGGATAAAGACGGCAAGATCCGCATGGACTGCTCCTCTTCCGCGGCAATGTCGCCACTGTTGGCCCTGAAAGACCAATACGATCTGGCCTTGGCCAACGATCCGGACGCCGACCGCCATGGGATCGTGTGCCGTGACGGTGGCCTGATGAACCCGAACCACTACCTGGCGGTTGCCATCGACTACCTGATGGGTCACCGACTGGGTTGGGGGACCGATCTGGCCGTGGGCAAAACCCTGGTATCCAGTGCCATGATCGACAAGGTCGTCGATATGCACCAGCGAACGCTGATGGAAGTACCGGTAGGGTTTAAGTGGTTTGTCGACGGCATGGCCAGCGGCGAGTTGGTGTTCGGTGGTGAAGAGAGCGCCGGCGCCAGTTTCCTCGATTTCGAGGGCGAAGCGTTCTCCACCGACAAAGACGGCTTTATCCTGTGCCTGTTGGCGGCGGAGATCCAAGCCGTGACCGGCCGCTCTCCTGCTGCGAGCTATCAGGTTCTGGAGCAACAGTTTGGCCAGCACCACTATCGTCGTATCGATGCCCCGGCCAATGACAAGGTTAAGGCCGCGCTGAAAGCCCTAACGCCGGAGGCGATGACCTCGGACGAGCTGGCGGGCGACCCGATCAAAGCGGTCCTGACCTGTGCGCCTGGCAACGGCGCCAAGATCGGTGGATTGAAAGTGGTGACCGACGCCGGTTGGTTTGCCGCGCGCCCATCCGGCACCGAGGCGATCTATAAGATCTACGCAGAGAGCAGCCGCAGCGAAGCCCATCTGCAGCAACTGCTGGACGATGCGCAGTTGCTGGTGAATGCGATCACCCAATAATCGCACCGCGCGTACGATGGACGGTCCTCAGAGAGGGCCGTTTTTTTGCCTTAACGCAAATGATGACGACAGGATTGCATTTATGTTGTTTTTTTTGCGCGGGGGCAAAATAAAAATATCCCTCTTAATTAGTGGCTTGCGCCAACTTGTAACTTTTCCTCAAACTATCCACAGGCCTTCCCCAGAGTTGTACGTTGTCGCCGACCGCGGCTGTCGCTAGCTTGAGCCGTCCAAGAAGCACAATAAACCACAGAGAGCGTGGCATGAACGAGCAGTGGCTTGGGCAGTTGATCGAGGGGGCATATGACGCCGCCGTTGACGGACTTTGGTATGAGTGGCTGGATTGGCTGCGCCGTTCACTCGGCGCCTCGGGAGGCGTATTGGCGCATCTGGGCACGGCCGGTTTGCCCGTGAAAAGCTTGCCGATCGCCTGTGGCTCGGATCTGTGTTCGAACTTGGTCGGAACCTATGTCGAGCGACGCAGCCAAGATCCCTGGTATCGTCAGGCCCGACGTCAGCGCAATAACGTGGTCTTACTCGACGCCCGCACCCGTCGGGCGCGGGCCCGAGGCGAGCTATCCGGCGTCTTCGAGGGGTGGAAATGCCACTATCACACCGGTGCCGTGCTGTCGTCAGAGCAGGGACATTACCTGCTGAGCTTGCACCGAGAGCCGGGTCAAAGTGACTTTAATGCCGAGCAGATCCGCATGTTGGATCAGATCAACCAGCATCTGCGCCAAGCATTGGCCTTGACCCCGTTCCTGTACGAGAGGGTTGAGCAGCGGTTGCACCGCTGTCGACTCGATGAGCGAGAGCAGCCGCAAGCCGTGGTGCGGGAAAATGGGGTACCCGCCTTCGTGAACGATGCGATGGCGGCGTATCTGCGCGGACAGGGGCATGCGTTTCGTTTCCATCATGGTCGCTTATGCGGTCGGAAACCTTTGTTGGATCGGCTGCTGCAGCAAGCGCAGCAGCAGGCCTGCCAAGGGCAAACCGGTGTGTGCCGCCTGCCGTTGGAGCACGGCGCGCTGTCGGTCAGTCCTCTGCCGGAGGAGGTTTTGCCACGGGCGGCACTGTGGCAGATCCAGCACGCGTAATGGCGAAGGGCAAAGCGTGCGGCGTAAACAGCAACGCACTGAGTAAAAAATGGGCAGTGAGAAAAAAAGACGCTTGAATTCCGATTGAGCGTCCCCATCTAACTGGGGACACTAATTTTTGTTCGAGATTTCAGGAGACAAGCATGTCCGTGCAGCAAGAAACCCACGGTTTCCAAACTGAAGTTGCCCAGCTGTTGAAGTTGGTGACCCACTCTCTTTACTCCAATAAAGAGATCTTCCTGCGTGAACTGGTATCTAACGCCGCCGATGCCGCTGATAAGTTACGCTACAAGGCCCTGTCCAATGCCGATCTGTACGACGGTGATGGCGAGTTGCGCGTGCGTTTGTCGTTTGATAAAGACGCCGGAACCCTGACGATCGCCGATAACGGCATCGGCATGACCCGCGATGAGGTGATCGAGCACCTGGGCACCATCGCCAAGTCCGGCACAGCGGACTTTTTCTCCAATCTGTCCGGCGATGCGGCCAAAGACTCCCAGCTGATCGGCCAGTTTGGTGTTGGTTTCTACTCCGCCTTTATCGTTGCCGATAAAGTGACGGTCCGCTCTCGTGCCGCCGGGTTTGGTGCCGATGCTGGCGTACAGTGGGAGTCCGCCGGTGAGGGCGACTTTACCGTTGAGAACATCGACAAGTCGCAGCGTGGCACCGAGATCATCCTGCACCTGCGTGACGATGAAAAAGAGTTTCTGGATGAGTGGCGACTGAAACAGATCGTCACCAAGTATTCCGATCACATCTCCATTCCTGTGGAGATGTGGCAAGAAGGCACACCGGAGCGTGAAGAGAATGGCGAGACCATTTCGGCGACCGAAGGCCTGTGGCAGGCGGTGAACAAGGCGACGGCGCTGTGGACTCTGTCCAAATCTGAGATCTCCGACGAGGACTACAAAGAGTTCTATAAGCACGTGGCGCATGACTGGGAAGATCCGCTGCTGTGGAGCCACAACAAGGTGGAAGGCAAGCAGGAGTACACCAGCCTGCTGTACATCCCCGGCAAGGCGCCGTTTGACATGTGGAACCGCGACAGCAAGCACGGCTTAAAGCTGTACGTGCAGCGCGTGTTTATTATGGACGAGGCCGAGCAGTTCCTGCCTCAATACCTGCGCTTCGTCAAAGGTTTGATCGACTCTAACGATCTGCCGCTGAACGTCTCCCGTGAATTGTTGCAAGACAACAAGGTGACCCAGTCGCTGCGCACGGCGTTGACCAAGCGTGTATTGGGCATGCTGGACAAGCTGGGCCGTAACCACGAAGAGAAGTATCAGCAGTTCTGGTCTGCCTTTGGCAACGTGCTCAAGGAAGGCCCGGCGGAGGACATGGGCAACAAAGAAGCGATCGGCAAATTGCTGCGTTTTGCTTCAACCCACAACGACTCCAATGTGGAGAACGTGTCCTTGGCGCAGTACATCGAGCGCATGAAGGAAGGTCAGGACAAGATCTACTACATTGTGGCCGACAGCTACGGCGCGGCGAAGAACAGCCCGCACCTGGAGCTGCTGCGTAAGAAGGGCATCGAAGTGCTGCTGCTGTCCGAGCGCATCGATGAGTGGTTGGTGAGCCACTTCACTGAATTTGATGGCAAACAGCTGGTGTCCGTGACCCGTGGCGATCTGGGTCTGGACGACTTGTCTGACGAAGAGAAGGCTGAGCAGGAGAAGCAGGCCGAGCAAAGCAAGCCGCTACTGGAGCGTTTCACCACCGCCTTGGGCGATAAAGTGAAAGACGTGAAGGTATCGCAGCGCTTGACCGACTCTCCAGCCTGTATCGTGGCGGACGAGAACGACATGTCCAGCCAGATGATCAAGCTGATGCAGCAGGCGGGCCAGGAAGTGCCTCAGGTGAAGCCGATCTTTGAGTTGAATCTCGAGCACCCGCTGGTCGCTAAACTGAGCGACGAGCAGGATGAGCAACGCTTCGATCAGTGGGCTAACCTGCTATTGGCGCAAGCGACCTTGGCCGAGCGTGGCAGCTTGGAGGATCCCTCCGAGTTCGTCACTCAGCTGAACAGCCTATGGTTGGAATTGAGCCGCTAAAACGGTTTGTCAGCCCCGCCCATGGCGGGGCTGAAATTTAAGAAAAGCGTGGTATCGAATGCAACAAGCGCAAGAATTTATCCTTGAAGTGAGTGCCCAAAACGTCCAGCAAGTGGTGGAAGCCTCCATGCGCCTGCCGGTGGTCCTCAATTTCTACTCGGCTCAGGTGCCGGAATGCCAGGGCGTGATGCAAACCCTCAGCGCAGAAGCGCAAGGGCGTCAGGGGCAATTTGTCCTGGCCAATGTGAATTGTGACAGTGAGATGGAGTTGGCGCAGTACTTTCGCATTCAGGCGTTGCCAACGGTGATGATCTTGTCTCAGGGCCAGCCGGTCGACGGCTTTGCTGGCCCGCAAGAGCCAGCGATGATCCGTCAGGTGCTGGAGAAGCACTTGCCCAAAGCTTGGCAGTTGAAGTTGACCGAGGCTCAGCCGCTGTTGGAGCAGGGGGCGTTTGATCAGGCCCTGCCGCTGCTGCGTGAGGCCATCGCCGAAGACACGAATGGGGAAACCCAGCTGGCTTTGGCGCAATGTCTGCTTGGACTAAAGCGTGCGGACGAGGCGGAAGCGGTCCTCACTCAAGTAGGCTTGGCTGATCAGGACGGACGTTATCAAAGCCTGATGTCGCAGTTGGAGCTGCTCAAGGAGTCGGCGGATACGCCGGAGATCCGCACCTTGCAGCAACAGATCCAGCAACGTCCAGACGATCAGGCATTGGTGGTGGAGCTCGCGGTGCAGCTGCATCAAGCTGGGCGCAATGAGGAAGCGTTAGAAGCCCTGATGGGGCTGTTGCTGAAGCAGATGGACGCGGCAGACGGCGAGGCGCGCAAGACATTTCTGGATATTGTCAAAGCCCTTGGCGGTGCCGATCCGGTCGCCAGTCGCTATCGTCGCCAGTTTTATAGCCTGCTTTACTGATCAACACGGCGGAATTGAGCTGATCGATGGGAATTCCACCAAAGACCAATGGTCTTTCACTTCACATGCCCGTTAGGCTATGCCAAGATCCGCTGGTTAAAATTTAATTAAAGTCGGGAGAAAGACGCATGCGCATTATTTTGCTGGGTGCCCCCGGTGCCGGTAAAGGCACTCAGGCCCAATTCATCATGGAGAAATACGGTATCCCGCAGATCTCCACGGGTGATATGCTGCGCGCCGCTATCAAAGCCGGCACACCGCTGGGTATGGAAGCGAAGAAAGTGATGGACGCAGGTCAACTGGTGTCTGACGACATCATCATTGGCTTGGTGAAAGAGCGTATCGCACAGGAAGACTGCAAAGGCGGTTTCTTGCTGGACGGTTTCCCACGTACCATTCCTCAAGCCGAGGCGATGGTTGAGAACGGCGTTGCGGTTGATCACGTGATCGAGATCGACGTGCCGGACGAAAACATCGTGGCTCGCATGAGCGGTCGTCGCGTTCACCCAGGCTCTGGCCGGACTTACCACGTCACCTTTAACGCCCCTAAGGTGGAAGGTAAAGACGACGTGACCGGCGAAGATCTGGTGATCCGTGCTGATGACGAAGAAAGCACCGTGCGTAAGCGTCTGGGCGTATACCACGCACAGACCAAGCCGCTGGTGGATTTCTACACTGCCGCTGCCGCGCGTGGTGACAACCAGTACCACAAGATGGACGGCACCAAGGTCGTTGCTGACGTATCCGCTGAGATCGCAGTCCTGCTGGGCTAAACCGTATCTCAGTCATTAAAGCCCCGCTGGACTTGGTCCAGCGGGGCTTTTTCGTTGTACGCGGGAAAGGCTATGGCTTTAGCACGAGGGGCGGGCGCTCAAACGCGACACCGTCCCAGCCGGTGCGGATAAAGTTGCGAATGTTCTGATGATCGTCGCCATCCGGGTTACCCAGCACATCCTTGCGATAGTAGCGGCCAAAACAGGCCAGGGTTTGTGCCACGGTCAGTTGATGCAGTTGGCCAAAGCTTAAGATCTTGGCGGAGCCTGCGTTGGTGCCGGCGTCGTTATCGGCACTGCCGTTACGAAATGCGCTGGGCCGGTAGTCATAGTGCTGATCGATGACTGACATCACCTGTTCAAACTCGACGTGCTCGGGCTGCTGTTGCAGCTGCGCTAGCAGTTGTTGTAGGGCATTCATTGTTTTGATTATTCCGTCTATCAGTGGCTATGCACCGGCATTGTTACTCTGCCCGCTGAGATTGTCCAATGGGTGGTTTTGGGTCTGTTGATAAGATGGGCGCTAAAGCGGACCGGTTGAGAAATAGACGTCCTCCCTCTGGCTGTTTGGATTGATGGCGATGGCTTGCTTGACGTTGTGCTTGCCTTTTCACCTCCTTCGGCGTGATCGGAGATAGCGTGATCCTCGCCCTGTCACCGGAAGTGAACCAATGTTAGTCTTGCTGCGTAATTACTGAATTTCAACAGGCAGTTAATGGATATGACTCAACCTCGTTACGGTGTGCTTTTGGTGAATCTCGGCACCCCCTGTCAGCCGACCCCGAAGTGTGTGAAATGTTTCCTTGGCGACTTTTTGTCCGATGAGCGGGTGGTGGATCTGCCCCGTTGGCAGTGGATGCCTATCTTGCATGGGGTGATCCTCAATGTCCGGCCCAAGCGGGTGGCCAAGGCGTATCAAAGTATCTGGTCTGAGGGGGGCTCGCCGCTGAAGGTGTACAGCTTGGCGCAGCAGGCGGCGCTGCAGCAGTTGCTGCACGAGCGCTTAGGCGAAACCATTCCGGTCGAGCTGGGCATGACTTATTGCAAACCGAGCCTGCGCACCGGCCTGGATAAGCTGGAGCAGGCGGGGGTCGAACGGGTGATCGTGCTGCCACTGTTTCCCCAGTATTCCTGCTCCACCACCGGGGCGGTGGTCGATGGTTTGGCCAAGACGCTCAAGCAGAAACGCTCGATGCCGGAGTATCGTTTGATCCGCGATTATCACGACAATCCCAGCTATCTGCAGGCGCTGGCGGACAGCGTGCAGCGCAGTTGGGATGCGAATGGCCGTAGCGAGAAATTGCTGATCTCGTTCCACGGCATTCCTCAGCGTTATGTGGATGAGGGCGATCTGTATCGCGATCACTGCGCGGTGACCGCGCAGGGGATAGCCGAGCGTCTGGGTCTGAGTGACGACGAGTGGATCTTCTGTTTCCAATCGCGCTTTGGCAGAGAGCCTTGGCTCCAGCCCTATTTTGATGAAACGCTGGAGGCGTTGCCGGGGCAGGGCGTTAAGTCGGTGGGTGTGATCAGTCCCGCCTTCTCGGTCGATTGCCTGGAAACGCTAGAAGAGCTGGCGATTGAAGGCAAACACGCCTTTTTGGCAGCGGGCGGCGATGCCTATCACTTTGTGCCCTGTCTGAATGCCGAGCCTGCCCATATCGCCATGATGGCGGATCTGGTTCAGCAGCACGCGGGTGAGTGGGGCCGTGCCGTTCAAACCGGCGAGATCGACGCGGCTTAGTCTGTCACCGCGGGCGCGCTTGGTGCCCGCAGTGAGATTCACTTGCTGACGGTGGCGCAGGTTTGATGATTGGCGGCGGCTTCGTAGCTTAAGCCGGGTGCTTGCACAGAGGTGACGCAGAAGGTGAAGTCACCGCTGCTTTCGCGGCTGCGGCGCGAGTAGAACTGGGCCGTACCGGAATTGTCAGTGCTTCTTTGCGTGTCTCCGTCGGTCACCAGCCCCTGCCATTGGCCGGTGACAATGGCATTGCTGACGGCTTCGCCCAGATCGTTGTGTACCCGCACCTGTGCTTGGGCTTGGGTGCCACGGCGATTCATTTGGAGGGTGAGCTCGGCCACGGACACGGAGAGAGCGACACTGTCATCGCCGCCATCACTACCATCACCGCCATCGCCGCCACCATTGTTGACGGTGATCTGACACGCTTCGCCCGCTTCAAATCGCACGTTTCGAAAACCCGCCAGCAGTGGCTCGCCCGGGTAGATCAACTGGCCTGCCCAGCTGTAGGCGGTGTTGTCGACCGGCCAGAGGTTCATCATGATCTTCTGGGTACTGTCGGTGACTTTGGGGGTGGGATCGCGCCGGCTATCAAACACCTGATACACCGGGGCGCCATCGACGTACCAGCTGATCCCGGTTGAGGTCCATTTGAAGCCGTAGTCGTGAAACGCTTCAGCGGCGTCGAATGGCAGCGCCACCAGGTATTCGTGGCTGTTGGCGTAGGCGTCATCATTGGTCCAGAAATTCGCCTGGAAGTAGCTGGTCTGATCGCCCACAAACTCGATGTCGATCTCACTGTGGCGGCCGTTGCCACCGCTGGGGGTGTCATGGGGGCCGGTGAAGGTAAAGAAAGCGGTGATCACCCCATCCTGAGAGACGGGCTGCATCTCGACCTGATAGCAGCCATAGCCATAGTAGTCATTGCTGCGGATCTCGCCTGAGGTGTAGGCCATGCCTAAGCTTTCGGTGTCATCGAGGATCAGTGTCATGCCTTCGTCGCCAAACAGGACGTGATCGGCCGCCCAGGCGACATCGAACGGTGAGCCATTGCTCCAGCCATCGGCCAGGCTCCAGCGTTGGCTGTCCAGTGTCGTCAACGGATCAGAAAAGCTGGCGGCTGAGCTGGGAGGTGGGGTGTGTTTCGGCGCGGCGATTAAGGCGCTACTGATCAACAGCAGGCTCCAGGCAAGGTGTCGCATAAGGCTCTCCCAATCGATAAGCAGAGTGGGGCGGCAAAATCCGTTTCAAACGCGCCACAGATGAGCGAGCCGAAAGTATAGAAGGCGAAATGCAAACGATTGGATCTTTGGCTGGCGTTACGGCGCGCGCTTGTCGATATGATGCCGTTGCATCCATTGGCAGATGGCTTGAGCAAAGGAAACGGCGTGGAGTCCATCGCCATGTAAACACAAGGTTTGCGCCTTGACGCTGACCCAGCTGCCGTCACACGCTTGAACGCGCTGGTAGCACACCATCTGTTCCAGTTGCTGCAGGCATTTGAGTGGATCGGTGATCAGCGCATCCGCACTTTGCCGAGGCACCAGCGCGCCATCCGGCCGGTAGCGGCGATCGGCAAAGACTTCTTGGATGACCGTGAGATCTGCCGCTTGGGCAAGATCGACCAGCGGGCTCTTGGCCAATACATACACTTTGAGCGTGGGATCAAACCCTTTCACGGCATCGACCAGCGCGGCGGCGCAGTTGGGATCGCGCGCGGACTGGTTATACAGCGCACCATGCAGTTTGACATGATGCAGTCGGCCGCCTTGGCGTTCGGTAATGGTTGCCAGTTGCTCGATCTGGCGACTGATCAAGGTGAACAGCTCTTGCCGTGACAGCCAGATCTCGCGGCGACCAAAATGGCTGGGATCGGCAAAGCCGGGATGGGCGCCGATGGCGATCTGATGCTCTAATGCCAGCGCGACGGTGGCGCTCATGGTCTCTTCGTTGCCCGCGTGCGCGCCGCAGGCGATATTGGCGGAGGTGATCATGGGCATTAATGCCTGATCCTGGCCGCAGCCTTCGCCCAAATCGCAATTCAAATCCAGGGTTTTCATGAGATCTTCACCGTGTTGTTGCTGTTGTATTCCAGCAGCGTCTTGCGGCGAAAGCCAGACGCTGCAGTCGATATTGTTGCTCGGCCAGCATGCGCTGTGCTTGATCCAGTTTACAGCAAACCAAGCGCAGTGATTGGCCCGGTGCCAATTGGGCCAACAGGGGCAGATCGGCCGCGGCGATCTGCGCCAGTTGGTTGTAGCCGCCCGTCGGCTGGCTGTCGGCCATCAACACGATGGGCTGGCCACCACGTGGTAACTGGATGGTGCCGGCTTGCACTGGCTCGGACAGGCCGTCATTGCTGGCGTTGGCGTTGGCAAGCGGCGATCCATCGAGCCGGAAGCCCATGCGATCGGAGCGGGGATCGATCCGCCATTCGCTTTGATAGAGTGGATGGTCCTCCGCGGCCAATTGGGGCAGGGCGGCGACGGTTTTGATCTGGTCCGGCGATTCGGTCGCCAGCCCTAACCAACTGGCGCAATAACCGGGCGCGGATCGGTCGCTGGCGGCGATAGGCAGCCGGTCGCCCGCGCGCAGCGCACGGCCATGCCAGCCGCCGATCTGGCTATTAAGTTGAGTACTGACGCTGCCGAGTACCGCGGCCACCTTCAAGCCGCCTTTGATGGCCAGGTAACAGCGGCAGCCGATCCGGGCTCGGCCCAGTTTTAGGGTTTGTCCCGCCTGCACGGTGATCGCCTGGCCGACGGTGACCGCTTCGCCGTCCAGCTCTGCGTCCATGATGGCGCCTGATAGAGCAAAGACACTGTCGCAGTCAAATCTGAGTTGCGGCCCGAGCAGGGTGCACTCCAGCAGTGGGGTATTGGCGGGCTGATCCAGCAGCAGGTTGGCGGCGCTGGCCGCCAGTGGATCCATTGCGCCGCTGCGCGAAAAGCCCATCGCGGCCATGCCTGTACGGCCGAGATCCTGGACGGTGGTAAGCAGGCCGGGCTTGATCACGTCCAGCATGGCGAGGCCTCTTGCAGTTGGGCGTATTGGGCTGGGCTGATCGCTTCAAACTTCAGCCGATCGCCGGCTTGCAGCCAAGTCGGTGGGCTCTGGCTTAGATCGAGCAGCGGCTGGGGCGAGCGGCCGATGATCTGCCAGCCGCCAGGGGTGGCGCTGGGGTAGAGCCCGGTTTGAGCGCCGCCAATGGCGACGGCCCCAGCGGGGATCTCAGTGCGTGGCTGAGCGCGGCGCGGAGTCGCGAGGGTGGGATCCAAGCCGGACAGGTAAGCAAAACCGGGGCTGAAACCCAAAAAGCAGACTCGGTATGTTGGCTGGCAATGGCGGGCGACGACCTCTTCCGGCGGCAGTTCGCAGTGGCTGGCGACCTCGATGAGATCGTCCCCCAGCTCATAGCAGACCGGCAGAGTGCGCAGCCGACCGTGCTCGACGCGGGGTTTGCGCCAGAGTTTCTCTTTTTGGCGTAACCACTGTGCCAGCATGGGGGCGTGTAAAGGGGGCCGGGCAGGATCGCTGTACACCGCCAGGCAGTGATAGGTTGGTACGCATTCCTGCAGTCCCGGCCACTGGCGCAGGAGCGCCGCAATGGCGTGGATCTGGGCCTGGGTGACCGGGCAGATCTGGGCCGGCCAACGCAGGACCAAGGCGGTTTCCGTTAGTGGCTCAATGGTAAAGGGCAAGCTCATGTGGCGGACAAGTCAGCAACCGTGAACAATACTGTAACAGTGACATGGCCAAGCCGACAGGGTAAATGGCCTGATCGCACACAGTTTTGCAGAGATGGAGCGGCGTTGTTGGCTGGCATTGTGGATCCGTTGTGATAAAATCCCGCGCCACTGTCGACGGCTTTCGTCTTATCACCTGCGCAGGATGCGAAAGGGTGGCCATTCTACTGCATGGAACGAGCACACAACGCTGAAGTGATCCCAGCATGAAATTTCCCGGTCAACGCAAGTCCAAGCACTACTTTCCAGTGGAATCCCGCGATCCGCTCACCAATGAGCTGAACCCGGTGATCCAGCCAAAGCACACGCATGTCACCGGCATCGATCAGACCCTGGTGGACATCGAGGCGCACATTGATGAAGCCTTTATTGCCCGTCATGGCCTGGTGAAAGGGAACTCCATGCTGATCGATGATGCGGCCGCCCATGCTCTGTACGAAGAGCTGCAGCAGCATGATCTGATCACCGAAGAGTTTGCCGGCGGCACCATTGGCAACACCCTGCATAACTACTCCACTCTGGCGGACGACCGCTCGGTGATGTTTGGGGTGATGAGCCGCAACATTCATATCGGCAGCTACGCCTACCGTTACCTGTGTAACACCTCCAGCCGGGTTGATCTGAATCACCTGCAGCCGGTTGATGGCCCGATCGGGCGTTGCTTTACCCTGATCACCGAGTGCGGCGAGCGTACCTTTGCCATCTCCAAAGGCTGCATGGATAAGCTGGAATCCCAGTTTGTTGATGAAACCCTGGTCAAAACCGCGTCGGCATTGGTGTTGACCGCCTACCTGATGCGGGCGGGGGATGATCCGATCACTGAAGCGGCGATGACGGCGATTGGTTATGCCCGCGATGGCGGTGTCCCTGTGGTACTGACGCTGGGCACCCGTTTCTTGATCGAGCAGGATCCTAAGTGGTGGCAGGAGTTTATCGCTGAGCATGTGACTGTGCTGGCGATGAATGAAGAGGAAGCCGAGGCCCTGACCGGTGAGGCCGATCCGCTGCTGGCGTGTGATAAGGCGCTGGAGTGGTGTGATCTGATCCTGTGCACCGCCGGTGCGACCGGGCTATACACCGCCGGCTGGGCGGACGAAGAGTTCAAACGGGAAACCAGCCACATGCTGCTGCCGGGCGCCATCGGTGAGTTCAACCGCTATGAATTCAGCCGACCTGTGCGTAAATCCGACTGTGAGCAGCCTTTCAAGGCCTACTCGCACATCGCACCGTTTATGGGCGGACCGGAGAAGATCAGCAACACCAATGGCGCCGGCGATGGTGCACTGGCGGCGTTGTTGCACGACATGTCGGCCAATGATTACCATCGATTGAACCTGCCCAATTCGAGCAAGCATCGTTACACCGGCCTGTGCTACTCGTCGTTCGCGCAGATCTGTAAATACGCCAACCGGGTGAGCTACGAAGTGCTGGCTCAGCACAGCCCGCGCTTGTCACGCGGTCTGCCCGAGCGGGAAGACAGCTTGGAAGAAGCGTACTGGGAGCGTTAAGCCCAGCTCGCGACTCAGGATCCGCCCGCCGAGTGCTCAGCACCGGCGGGCGTTGTTGTTTTAGGCGCTGCTGTTATTGTTGCGGCCCAGGATCCGCTCGCCGAGTGCTTTGCACCGGCGGGCG
The DNA here is from genome assembly GCF_039543565.1 of Ferrimonas pelagia. NCBI lineage: Bacteria > Pseudomonadati > Pseudomonadota > Gammaproteobacteria > Alteromonadales > Ferrimonadaceae > Ferrimonas > Ferrimonas pelagia. The sequence continues at coordinate 30,609 of NZ_BAABJZ010000078.1, forward strand.
TTGTTGTTTTAGGCGTCGCTGTTATCGATGGGTTGGAGATCGGCGGGCATGAGATCGTCGTGCCAATGTTGTGCCAAAAAGTCGATGAACGCGCGCACTCGGGCTTGCTGGTAGCTGCGCGACAGGTACACCGCCCACAGGGCCTGAGTACTGAGCTGGTATTGCGGCAGCACCCGCACCAATAGACCTTGGTCTAGCAATGGATTGGCGAGATCGCAGGGCAGCGCCGCGATCCCCTGGTGGGCCAGTGCAGCGTTCTTCAGCGTCGCCAGCTCATTGGCCTTGATGTGGCCGCGCACCTCGATCGGGATCGGCTGTTGCTCGCGAAACAGGGTCCAGCGAGATCGTTCCAGATGCACCAGGCAGCTGTGGCCCAGCAGGTGTAGCGGTTCGCTGGGGGTACCGGCCCGGTGTAGGTAGTCGGGGCTGGCACACAGGACCGAACCGATGCTCATCAGCCGGCGGGCGATCAGGTGCTCATCGGGTTGATGGCTGTAGCGCAGGGCCAGATCCAACCGCTGCTCAGCGAGTGGGGCGTAACGATCAGACAAGACTAAATCAAAATCGATCTCAGGGTACTGCTGGTTAAAGCGGGCGATCGCCTGCATCAACAGGCCCTGCGCCAAGCCAACCGGCGCTGCGATACGGATAGCGCCGCGCAGGATCACCCGACTGTCCTGCATATCCAGTTTGAGTGCCGCCTGCTGGCTGAGTATCGGCTCGAAGTGACGTAAGGCACGCTCGCCCTCTTCGGTCAGGCTCAAGCTTCGGGTCGTGCGGTGCAGCAGACGCACCTGCAACCAATCTTCCAGGCTTTTGACTTGGCGGGATACTTGCAATCGACTGCGGCCCAAGGCGTCAGCGGCCCGGCTGAAGCTGCCGCGGTCGACCACGGTCACAAACGCCTGAATGGCATCGAGTCGGTCCATTGTGTCTCCGTATGATGCAAATTGTATCTTTTGTACGAATTTATCGTTGCTAGGCGAGCAAGTACAGTGTCGTTCAATGTGTTTTGCCGATGACGGATCCGATATGAGCGATGCAGCCAACACCATTCTTGAATTTATTCAATCCACCGATGTGCAGTATCTGGCGACTATAGGTCTGGATGGCCGACCGAAATTGCGGCCCGTGCAGATGGTCTATGCCGAGGGGGGCGTTCCTGTGTATTGCACCGGTACCGGCAAGGCGATGTATCAGGAGTTGATGGCCAACCCGGAGATCGAGTTATGCGTCTGCCAGCAACATCGCTGGGTTCGGCTCAGCGGTCGGGTACGTTGGTTGGAGGATCGGCAGGTAAAGCAGAACATCATTGAGCGTAACGCGCTGGTGGCTTCCATCTATCACAGCGCCGACAACCCCTTGCTGGCAGCATTTGGCTTTGAACGTGCCGAAGCGACCTTGGTGGACTTGACCGACAGCGTGGCCCGACGGGCTCCAGAGGTGGTGCAGCTATGTTAAGCCAACAGGAGCGTTTGCTGGACCGTTTATTGGATCAGCTACTGGCGGAGCGCCGAGAACGACGAGCGCCAGAATGGGATCGACAGCAAAAAGCGGATGTGTTCCGCGCGCTCTGCAATGTGCGCCCGGCCCAACCCGCCGCGCCGGAGTTGCTGGCGGATCAAGACGCCTATCTGCAGCTGTTGTTGCAGGCGCGGGGCACGGTCGCGGCGGACAGCCTAACTTGGCACGGTGGCATTGCCCTGTGGCAAGGCGACATTACCCGACTGGCAGTGGATGGGGTTGTTAACGCCGGTAACGATGCCCTGTTGGGCTGTTTTCAGCCACTGCACCGCTGCATTGATAACGCCATCCATACCTTTGCTGGCGTGCAGTTGCGCTGGGCCTGCCAGCAGGCGATGCAAGGAGGACGTTTGGCTACTGGAGAGGTGGTGATGACCGACGCCTATAACCTGCCCAGTCGCCATGTGTTACATACGGTGGGGCCTATCGTCCGTCATGGCCAACCGACGGAGGCGCAACAGCAGCAGTTGGCCGCGTGTTACCGCAACTGTCTGGACAAGGCGCAGCAGGCTGGGCTGAGCACCTTGGCCTTTTGTTGTCTGTCGACCGGCGAATTTGGCTACCCACAGCAGGCGGCCGCGCAGATCGCCATCGACACGGTGCAGCGCTGGTTGGCTGAGGAACGTCAGCACTCACTGCGCGTGGTGTTTAATGTATTTACCGATGCAGACTGGAGGATCTATGAACAACGTTTGCCACAGTGAGGCGCAGTTCGACACAGCAAAGCGCTGGCTAGAGCAGGCGGATGCCGTGCTCATTGGCGCGGGCGCCGGTTTTTCCACGGCAGCGGGTTTGCAGTATGGTGGTGCGCGCTTTACCCGATATTTCGCCGATATTCAGGCCAAGTATGGCCTGACAGATATGTATTCGACGGCGTTTTACCCGTTTGCGACGCCGGAACTCACCTGGGGGTACTGGTGCCGTCATATCTTGGTCAATCGCTATGAGCAACCAGGGCAGGCACTCTATGCTCAGCTCAAGCAGCGCATGCAGGGGCTGCCGCATCATGTGATCACCACCAATGCGGACGGTCTGTTCGCCAAGGGAGGATTTGCGGCCGAGCAGATATTCTCGGTGCAGGGCGATTACGGCAAATTTCAGTGCGCGCAGCCGTGTCATGACACATTGTATGACAATGAGCAGGCGGTGCGGACGATGGTGGCGGCGTGCCAAGACGGCCAGATCCCAACCGAGTTGATCCCCCAGTGTCCTCGCTGCGGCGGCCCGATGGCGGTTAACGTGCGCAAGGATAGCCGTTTTGTGCAGGACAATGTTTGGTACCGTCAGCACGATGCATACCTGGACTTTGTCCAGCGTTATCAGCACCAGCGCCTAGTTTTGATTGAGCTTGGGATCGGCTTCAATACACCATCAATCATCAAGTATCCATTTGACGCCATGGTGCAACATTGGCCGCAGGCGCGTTTGTTGCGGGTTAATCTGGATAGGGCCGAGGCTGAGCGCAATTCAAATGCGCACACCCGACATTGGGTGGGTGACGCACAGGATTGGCTTGCCCGGTTGGCCTGATCTTGGAGCGGAGCGCGAGGCGCAGCTGCGTTGGAATTCTGCGGCTGCGCAAAAGTTCTGCGAAGGGCGCGGGGCCCGTGAAAAGCGATAGTGCAAACGCGAGCGATTGTGCTAGACTCGCCCGCTCGTTTTCCGGCAGTGTATTTGCCGGTAATTCGCCACCCAAGGATTGTGCCATAGTGGCCGGTGGTGCCAATGGTATGGATGCTGCAGCTTCAGCGGATCCTGAGATGAAATTTCCCGGTCAACGCAAGCATAAACATTACTTTCCGGTCGACGCTCGCGATCTGCGCGCGAAAGAGCTCAGCGCCATGAGTCGGCCCCAGCGTACCCATATCTGTGGTATTGCTCAGACCCTGGTCGATATCGAAGCGCACGTTGATGATGAGCTGCTGGCTCGTCATAACCTGGTCAAAGGCAACTCGCTGTTGATCAGCGATGAAGCGGCGCACATCCTCTATGCCGAACTCAAGCAGCGCGCTCTGATCAAAGAGGAGCATGCGGGCGGCACCATAGGTAACACCCTGCATAACTTTGCCACCCTCTCCGATGAACGTGCGGTGTTGTTTGCGGTGATGGAGAAGCAGATTGAGATCGGCTCCTACGCCTACAAATATCTGAGCTACACCTCCTCCAAGGTGGATGTGAACCAGCTGCAGCCGGTGGATGGCCCAATCGGTCGTTGCTTTACCCTGATCACCCCTTGCGGTGAGCGCAGCTTTGCCATCTCCAAAGGGGCGATGGACAAGCTGGAGCCGGCGTCGATCAAGCCTGAGCTGATTAAGACCGCCGGTGCGCTGGTGTTTGCTTCCTATCTGATGCGCAGTGCCGACGGCGATAACATCGATCAGGCTGCCCTGCGTGCCATGGCCGTTGCCCATGAGGCCAATGTACCGGTAGTGCTGACCCTGGGGACCCGTTTCTTAATCGAGCAGGATCCGCAGTTTTGGCGCGACTTTATCGCCGAGCACGTGACCGTGCTTGCGATGAATGAAGAGGAAGCCGAGGCATTGACCGGTGAATCCGACCCACTCAAGGCCAGTGAGATCGCGCTGCAGTGGTGTGACATGGTGTTGTGTACTGCCGGGCCGGAAGGGCTGTATATGGCAGGCTACTGCGATAGCGCAGAGCTGCGTGAAACTGAGCATGAACTGCGCAGCGGTAGCATCGGTGAGTTCAACCAGTACGAATTCTCCCGTCCGATGCGGCAGCAAGACTGCGTCGATCCGGTGAAGGTCTACTCCTACATCGCGCCCTATCTGGGCGGCCCGGTGGAGATCCTTAACACCAATGGCGCCGGTGATGGTGCCTTGGCGGCTGTGTTGCATGATATGGCGGCGAATCGCTATCACAAGGTGAACGTGCCGAGCTCGTGCAAGCATTCGGTCTCGGCGCTGACCTACTCGTCGTTCTCGCAGATCTGTAAGTACGCCAACCGGGTGAGCTACGAGGTGTTGATCCAGCACAGCCCGCGCCTGTCCCGCGGCTTGCCAGAGCGGGAAGAGAGCCTGGAAGAGGGCTACTGGGACCGCTAGGTCTGGGCTCGGTACGCTTTATCGCAGTGAAAAAACCGCCCTCGGGCGGTTTTTTACGTTTGGGGCAAAAAGCCTGCAGTCACCCGCCAAGATCTTGCCTAATGCGCTGTACATGGTACTTTTCCTGCACTAACTCAATTGGGACTCAATTAAGATGCCAAAGGCCAGTGAAATCAAAAAAGCCGCCGCCATTGAACACAATGGCAAAGTCTACTTCGTCAAAGACATCGCTAAGTTGACGCCGAGCGGTCGCGCCGGTGCCAGCCTGTACCGCATGCGTTTGTACGATGTGGCGACCGGCAACAAAGCCGACGAGAGCTTTAAAGCGGATGAGATGATCAACCTGGCGGACGTCAGTCGTCATCAGGTGTCGTTCTCCTACGTGGATGGCGACGAGTACGTCTTTATGGATAACGAAGACTACACCCCGTACAACTTCAACAAAGAGGCGATCGCGGAAGAGCTGCAGTTCATCACCGAAGAGACCCAAGGTCTGCAGGTGGTTACCGTGGACGGCGCGCCAGTGGCGATTGAATTGCCGGGTAACGTTGAGTTGTTGATCGTTGAGACCGATCCTTCCATTAAGGGCGCGTCAGCGACCTCTCGTACTAAGCCAGCAACCTTGACCACGGGTCTGGTCGTGCAGGTACCTGAGTACATCGCCAGCGGCGAGAAGATCAAGGTCAGCACCACTGAGTCTAAGTTTATGGGCCGCGCAGACTCCAAGTGAGTCCGGGGGGCGATCCCGATACCGCTGTCCAGCCTCGCTGAGCAAAGCCCGGTCCGATGTGATCGGGCTTTTTGTTGGGTTCGCTTGCCGTCAGCGCAGCGAATGCCAAGACCTGCGTTAAAAATCGCGGCGATCTTCACAGTCGGTTGGCGGAAAATGGACAATACTTGCTGGATTCTGGCATTATGCCGCGCTTATCCGCTTTGCCCGTGCAAAGCTGACCAAATTGAGAGAAAGGTATCAAGATGAGTGGTTTGCCGAACTGCCCTAAATGCAACTCCGAATACACCTACGAAGATGGCATGATGTTTGTCTGTCCTGAGTGTGCGCACGAGTGGTCCAAGGACGCTTCTGCCGACGCGGAAGACGAAGACACGAAGGTTGTCCGTGATGCCGTAGGCAACATCCTGCAGGATGGCGATACTGTCACCATTGCCAAGGATCTGAAGATCAAGGGCTCCAACTCCGTGGTGAAGGTCGGTACTAAGGTGCAGAACATTCGCCTGGTGGATGGCGATCACGACATCGATGGCAAGGTTCCGGGTTTCGGCCCTATGGGTCTGAAATCTCAGTTCGTGAAAAAAGTGGGTGCCGAGCAGCAGGTCTAATCTGCTCTAGGATCACAAAAACGCCCTGGTTCGTTACGAGCCAGGGCGTTTTTTTTGGGTGTGCCAGGCATGGCACGCAGTGCCTTGACGGGCACTGTTCCGGTTCGCGTGGTGGCGATCGGATGACTTGGTGGTGAAAGTCCACTGCTGGCCCGGTAAGGGGAACAGCTAGCTGAACGGC
>NZ_BAABJZ010000079.1:0-41474 GCF_039543565.1 Ferrimonas pelagia
AGCATCATGGGGCTCGGCTTCCTTGTCGAACTTTTCTTTTTGGCGATTGATCAGATCGCACAATGGAAGCCGAGTTCCCTCCAAATCTGAGAACTCAGTGATCTACATTTCGGAACAGTTATTTAGGGGGGCTAACTTCTTCCAATGGAACCAGTTTTCACCGTCTTCAGACAAGGTACTTTGACCGCGAACGCGGCCAACATAGTGCCACTTCAGCGCGGAGACCTGCTTGAACCAAGATCCCCGAAATCCAGCATCGCTGACGATAATGGGTTTGCAATCCGGAGGTAATAGATCGGCTAACTGGTTGAGGAATGCCGCGTGAGTAACTGGACGCTCTCGGGTTTCTTTACCGTGCACCTCCTCGTAAAGCGTGATGGCCCGTCCATCGAAAGACAGCGCAGCCTTGAGCAAGAACAAGTGCTTGTTGCCATCCAGGTCGGACCAATCCACTTGGATCACTGGGCGGCTTTTTGGGGTCACAAACAGACTGACAATACGACAATAAATCGCAATGCGCTCAGCTTGAAGATTTGCATTGGAGCAAAGCCGGTCAGCACGTTTGATGCTGTGCTTTTCCAACGCATTACTGCTCAACCCTCGTCCCATGGAGGTGACGGTCAAGCTGGCACCATCGGCGAGACTGCTTACGCAGGCATTTAACGCACGCTGACGTGTGCGGTGCATATCGACGGTGACGCTGGATACGAATCGAGATAGGATCTGTCGGACATTCATGGCTTTCAGTGTTTGGTTTTGTTTGGCGACTGATCAGATCGCGAAACGCCATGAATGTTCCCTCCTTTTTCTTACTATCTATCTGTTTTGTTACATAACTTTGTGGGGATACCTCAGTCTCTGACCCTTTAAATTCGCCATTTTCCCACAGCGAAAACCGCCAGCCGCTTTCGAAAATCACTCCGCCAAGCTCCCGGTCGGCTCTCCCCCAACGACACTCAGCGCCGGTCTTAGCGGCAATCATCGAGCAGAACGGCATTTCAATGTCTCTGACCCTTTAAACTCGCCATTTTCCCACAGCGAAAACCGCCAGCCGCTTTCGAAAGTCACTCCGCCAAGCTCCCGGTCGTCCCTCCCCCAACGACACTCAGCGCTGGACTTGGTGGGAGTCATCAGACAGGACATATTTCAACTTTTCTGACCGTTTAAATTAGCCACTTTCCCAGAGCAAAAGCGGTCAGCCGCTTTCGAAAATAGCTCAGCCAAGCTCCCGGTCGGCTCTCCCCCAACGACACTCAGCGCCGGTCTTAGGGGGGATCAGCGGGCAGAACCACATTTCTATTTATCTGACCCTTTAAATTCGCCATTTTCCCAGAGCGCATGCCGACAGCGCAGCCGTTGTCATACGTCGATTTGAAGAAACAATGACGTTCGTGATGACACGACGCACAGGCCAGTTGAACCACAGCCCTAAGCACCGCAAGCTGACAAAAAACGCCATACCGTTTGCAGAGGGAAGTTATGTCCGTGAAAAGGATCGCCATCGCCATACTCAGCCTCGGCACGATCGCCGCGTTGGCCGTCATGATGCTACCGCTGCTACTGCAGTCTCTCGGTTTGCATCCTAACTATCCGAGCAAATCATTTGATCTTACCGGCCAAACAGCCCTGATCATCACCACCAGTCACGGCGTGCTCAACCCACCGGGCGAAACCGACGGTGAGCCGACCGGCGTCTTTAGCTCCGAGATGACCATCCCCTATTACGAATTTATCGACGCAGGCATGACCGTCGACATTGCCAGTATCCAGGGTGGCCCGGTTCCGATCGATCCCAGCTCGTTTCGGCCGGCCATCAAGACTCCATCAGACAGCCGCTTCTTAGCCGATCCCGTATTTCAGGACAAAGTCGCTCAGTCGCTGCCGATCGAAGCGATCAACATCGCCGACTATGACCTTTTCTTCATCGCCGGAGGCTGGGGCGCAGCGTACGATCTGGGCGACTCGCCAGCGCTCGGGGAGCTGATAAGCCAAGCCTATCAGGCCGAGCACACCCCGTTATTTGGCGCGGTATGCCATGGCCCGCTCGGATTTATTCAAGCGCGCGCCGCAGACGGCAGCGCACTGCTCAAGGGACGGCGACTGACCGGGGTGACCAACAAGCAGGTCGAGGAGTTAGGCATCGTAATGACCCCGCGCCATCCAGAAACCGAGCTTAAGCGCGTCGGCGCCCGTTATGAGAGTCGCACCGCCTTTCGCGATATCTTCGCCAATCACGTAGTGATCGACGACGAGCAGCGCTTTGTCACCGGTCAGAATCAAAACGCCGGACATGAAACCGCGCAAAAGCTAATGGCGATCCTCGAAGCCCGAACGGGTGAATAAGACAACCGAGCTCACCAAGACATTTGTGGGGAGTGTGTAGGCACACGGCTTGGGTGGTGACAGTTACGCCTGCGGCGTGGGCCTTCGGTGATTAGTGTGTTGGCACACGGCTTGGGTGGTTACGCCTGCGGCGTGAGGCTTCGGTGGGTAGTGTGTTGGCACACGGCTTGGGTGGTAACGCCTTCGGCGTGCTGGCTTCGGTGGGGCACCATCCCCCTTTGCCGGGAGCGGCCCGGCGGCCGCCAAGGGCTTCGCCCTCTGGACTCCCTTTATCTCCCTTCGTCGCTGCGCTCCTCGAAGTCGACAAAGATCAAAAACAGCGTTGCTGGCAGGTTCCGTGTGCCTGCGCCCGGCTTCATCTTCGCTTACGTCGTGCTCGGGCCGACACGCTTGGAGTCGCCATTTTCCCAAAGCAAAAGCGGCCAGCCGCTTTCGAAAATGGCTCCGCCAAGCTCCCGGTCGTCCCTCACCCAACGACACTCAGAGCCGTTCTTGGGGGAATCATCGGGCAGAACCGCATTTCAATTTTTCTGCTCCTTTGAACTCAAGCTAGATTGTGCAAGCAACAGCCAATCAAACGATTGCGATCTGCCTGTAACGCCCTGTTAAGTCTCTTTACTATCTACCTGACACCAATCATACACACGGACTAGGACTGTAGCGGTTGCGAGTGCCCTCCCGAGCGTACCAAGTGTGAGAATAGCGAGTATGCACAGTGCAAAAGTCACAACTGAGACTCGTATCCCGCGGAAGGTTCTAAAACCAAGAAGGAACGCGGCATAGGAAATAATCATCTCTATCGAGAAGAAACCGAAGGTGGCGAGTATCCAAAACGGGTCGTCACCATCAGCAGCATTCTCCGTAAGTATCCCGTACAAATTCGGCAATCCAATGACTCCGATAACGAGACTGTACATCGCAGCAGCCATCAAAGCCGCGCCTAAAATCCTTTTTACAACAACCGGATTCATATTCATCTTGTAGACTTACGCCCCCAACAAGGGACGAACGTAGCGAGTTCCCGCGCACGGAGTGCGCATTTCTGATTGGGCTTGTCAGTTGTTAATTTAGTGCACATCTGTATATCGAAAGGCCTTATAATCCAATGATGTCTTACCGTGTAAGTCTTTCCGCATAGCTAAGACAATATTGCCTATAGCTTTCCTTCCAGCCTCAGGTTCAGGCTCCTTACCATGGTTGTCGATAACTAAGCGCACCATATGATTCATGGCTTCAACAACTTCGTCAGAACAGTACAACCAACTTTTATACTGCTCTTCAAAGAACTCCCGTTTGGTCTTTGCATTTGCTGTGGCCCCTACAAACCCTTGAAGCTTAATCAGCAATTTTGCATATTGTTCTTCTTTATATTTATGCGCCGCTTCATTTTTCTTGGCACGAACACCGAAGTAATATGTCAGCATTGAACCAAGCAGCAAGGTCAGTACTGGTAAGAGATTGCTCATATCTATCCTTTGACAAGGGGAATCATATCAACGCCCCGCTCAGCGGAAGCAGTTTGGTTGACTAAAATCAGCGAGGCACGAGCAATAGCCAACCAAACGATCGCGATCCGCCTGCAGCGTCTTCTTAGAAATCGTACCCCTTGGACTCTATAATTTCTAGAACACCACCAACACCTTTCATAATGGTGTTGATTTTAATGGTGGCACCGCTTTGAAATTTTAACTTATAGTAACTTCCGGACGTATTGTACTCTGCCGATATTAAGTCGTTCCACTTTTCATGTCTTACACCGCCCCAGAGTGTTTTTAGATAAATACTTTCATCATCGCACTTCCCTTTAGTAAAGAAGTATTCAAGGAAGAACAATAATGCTCCGGCAGCAAAAGATACGATAAGGAAAAGCACCGCAACTATATCTATCAGGTCATCACTCTCAAAGAGCGCCGGACCGAAAAACTTAGAGATGAACACGGCAACTGCAGCTATTAGCACTCCGAACAACAACAAGGCAATCCCATAAAAAAGTTCTCCCTTAGTGTCATGCTTTCTCACTTTATACTCGTAAAGGAAAAACAAACCACCTAAGACCAGTGAAACTATAAAAGATGACATGATACCACTCACTCCTCCATGTCAGTATTTCTAACAGCGGTGTTATCACGCCTGCTGGCACCTTTCTGGTCGCATTAACACCGATGACGGTGAGGCCACGCTAGCAAGCGACCCCTATTCAATCAATCCCTTAAGGGTCAATTGAGACGGTTCTCTGAGTGAAACAGAGAATGCGTCTGATGAAAGTAAGCCTAAGCCAACGAACGGCCGGATCTGGTGCCCAAGTAACCCCTTTTCATCCAGCCTATCCTGTATGCCCAGCCCCGTGCTGAGTGCAGTGAGGTAGCGGCAGACCGGGAGCTTGGCGGAGTCATCGTGAAGACGACGGGTCGGCTTCGCTTTTGAACGATGACGATCTCCAAGCGTGTCGGCTGCGGACGAACGGTAACGAAGCTAAGGCACGCCAATATCCAGTGCCCCGCGGCTTTGCTCTGCCGACTTCGAGGAGCGCAGCGACGAAGGGAGGCAAACGGGGTTGTTAGGGGGCGAAGCCCCCTGGCCTGCCGTCGCCAGCGCGACAGGAGGACTGGAGATACACTCCGAAGCCAGCACGGCGCAGCCGACATCACCCAAACCACCCACAAACCACCCAAACAACCCAAAACCAAAAACCACCGTCTCAGCCCTGCGGCAGGCAGAGTTAAATCGGCGATCCTGGTGGCACCGGCAGCGGCTCGGCGATCATCCGTACTGACGGATCATCCAGCCCATCGCGGATCACCTGTGCCAGCATTTTGTAGTGGGCGCCGATCCGGGACTCGGCCCGGCGTGCACGCCGATCCAACTGCTCCGCATCGCTGCGCAGCTGAGCCAAGATCAGGCTGCGCACCTCCGGCGCCACACCGGCGTCGTGATACAGCGCCAATTGCGCATCGATCAACACCGAGCGCACCCGAGATTGGATCGCGCCATCGAGTCCGTCCTCGACCGAAGCCAGCAGCAATCGCTGTGACAACTCGGCCAACAACTCACTCGGGCCGGGCAGTTCCGGCTCCAGCCACTGCTGCTCCAGCATGCGATTGAGCCGCGCGCCATTGAGCAACGGCGTCAGCACCACCCGGCTGCCGATCTCCGCCAGCCCGAGCAGATCCGGCACCACGCCCTGGCGCCCCTGAAACTGCTCCCGCGTCGGCCGACTGCCATAACTTAATGGCACCCATTGCTGACGCACCCGCTCAGGCAGGGCCAGCGCTTCCGGCTCGAGCAATGTCAGCAGCGCACTCATTGCGGCCCGCTGCCACTCTGGTGCAAGCCAGCTGCGCCCCGTCCCGCTGTAGTCGTACTCCACCCCGCCGAGCAACTTACTGGTGGCTTCTGCCTGATAGCGATGCAGCAGGTAGACCGGCACCAAGAGCTCGGCAAAGGCGCTGTTGGCCTCGCCGGGCAACAACGCTTCGGTGGACAGCGTGGCCAAGGCGTGTCGGCGCAGCGCCATCAGGCTCTGCAGCTGGGCGACGGGATCGGTGCCGTTATCCCACAGATGGGCGTCGGGGTGGGCACTGGCCACGCCGCGCGCGTCGGGATCGGAAATAAAGCTCAGCCCCTGCTGCTTGGCCTGTGCGATCAGCGCCTGCTGGCTGCTGGCCTCCGGCCCGGGGTAGTCGCCATAACCAAACGCCACGGCAAAGCGATCCCAGGGGCTCAATCCGGTCTGATAGGCCTGACGCAGATCCACCTGATCTTGAGTCAGGCGCAGATCCGGGTGGGGGTAATCCATCACCGACTTGTCACCGCTGGCCGAGGCGGCAAAGTTGTGAGCCAAGCCTAGGGTGTGTCCCACCTCATGGGCCGACAGCTGGCGCAGACGCGCCAATGCCGCCTGCTCGGCTGCGGCCAGGGCGGCATCGCGATCCTGCCAGCCGGCGGTCAGCGCCCGGAAGATCTTATGATCCTGCCGCACCCGCAGCGATCCCAAGGTCACATGACCCTTTAAGATCTCACCACTGCGGGGATCGATCACCGAATCGCCATAAGACCAGCCGCGAGTGGCACGATGCACCCATTGGATCAGGTTGTAACGCATATCCTGTGGATCGGCATCCTCGGGCAACAGCTCCACCCGAAAGGCATCGATAAATCCGGCCGCCTCAAACGCCTCCGTCCACCAGCGAGCGCCGTCGAGCAGCGCACTGCGCACCGGCTCCGGCGTGCCGGGATCCAGGTAGTACACGATCGGCTCAACCACGGCAGAGCGGGCCGCGCCCGGCGTCACCTTCTCCAACCGATGGCGCGGCAGATACTGCACCTGCATGGGCTGGCTCAAAGGTTTCGAGTAGTCGACAAACTGATAGGGGAAAAAGCCGGATTGGGGATGGAAGCGCCGAGGTGCCATCGGCTGCTCAGGCAGTGCGATAAAGGAGTAACGTACCCGCACGCTGAGATTGTGGGGATCGGCCGCGACGCGGTGCAGCTGTGCGCCGGGCTCGGCGCCGACGAAGGTCAACTGCACATCGACATCGGCATTGTTGGGGAAGGCGCGGACCGCATCGGTCAACAGCAATGACTGCGGGCCGGACAGGGTATACGTCCCTTGCCCCCGTTGCTTCAATCTCGCCCCGATCCCGTGCCAATCGGCCAGAACCAGCGACGTCAGATCAACCCGCTCGTCTTGGATCGGGCCGATCCACAGCACCGACTGGGCAAAGGCCCGCGTCACCGCATCGACTTCCGCCGCATGATCGCTTTGGCCACGATACTGGGTATTGAGCTGACGCAGCAGCAGTTGCTCACCATGGCGCTCAAACTGCACCAGTCGGCGACTGCCCAGTTGGCCCCGATCCAGCCCGATCTCATTGGAGCCTACCCCATAGGGCAGGCTAGTCACCAACAGCATGGGCGACGCCAACGGCGGTATGGCCAACTGCAAGCGGCCATCACTCTGCTGTTGCCAATCGAACAAGGGAGGAGCTTCAGTTGCGGGTAACGTGTCCGAGTCCGTGGCGCTTAACGAGCCTGAGAGCAACAGTAAGCCCAAGCCGATCACGCTGAGCCAGTGCCGTCCACGTAGGTTCCAATCCATTGGAAAACCTTGGTTCTTGATGAGATTTCGTCCAGCTTACTGCGCCAGCCAGACGAGCTCAAGCGGCAGCCGCCAGACCGGCCTCAATCCGCCAGGCGTTTCAGCCGCAGCAGGTAAATGCTGACACTGGTGGCGATCAAAAACAGGCCCACCTTCACCGCCATGATCGGCGCCAGATAGATGGCCAGGCTGATCCCAGCCCATTTCCCCAATAGGCAGCGGTGCAACTGGGTGCGGGTCAGCCCTTTGCGCTGCAGAAAATTGCACAGGTAGGGCCCCAGCCGCGGATGTTCAAACAACCAGGCACGCAGCTTGGGGGAGGAGCGACTGAAGCTCCAGGCCGCCAACAGCAGAAACGGCACGGTCGGCAGCATAGGTATGAAGATCCCGATGCTGCCCAGCACGATAGAAACGCCCCCCAGTAGGATCAAAAGTGGCCGCAACGGGGCTGACACCAAGCCGGAACCTTGCTCCAACTTATCTGCAACATCAGGGCATTTACCCGCGCAATCATTGCAATTTGTACTCACTATCTCGATCTCCGTCACGGACATAGGGGGGATTAATTGAGAGTCTAATTAATATCCATTCTCACTACCATTGGTGTTACCAAAAATGCAGCCTGTATCACTGACCGAACAGATGACCGGTCGTCCATGCGCCAACCCACTGACCGGTGCCTTTGTCCGCAAAGAGACCGCCCACATCCAGGTGATGGGGGCGCCGGTGTTGGCCGACGATCAGGCTGCACTGTGGCAACAGCTGTGTCAGCAACCGGCTAAACCCGGCCCACGTCTGGCCTACATCCACATCCCGTTTTGCCGTACCCGCTGCAGCTACTGCGCGTTTTTCCAGAATCGCTCCAGCGACGACAAGATCGAGGGTTACCTCAACGCCCTGTTGACCGAACTGGAGATGGCCAAAGATCAGCCCGGCATTGTCGGCGCGCCATTTGATGGGATCTACCTGGGCGGCGGCACCCCGAGCGATCTAAGCCCCGCTCAGATCCTCAAGCTGGGCCGCGCCATTCAGGACGTACTGCCACTGAAAACCGATGCGGAGATCACCTTCGAAGCGCGCTTCCACGGCTTTGATGATGATCGCTTCAGCGCCTGTCTGGATGCCGGTTTTAACCGCTTCTCTCTGGGCCTGCAAAGCTTCCACACCGAACTGCGCCAACGCCTAGGCCGCATCGACGATGGCGCCACCGTGCGTCGCCGATTGGAGCATTTCACCAATCAAGATCGTGCGGTGATCGTCGCCGATCTGATCTACGGCCTGCCGGGCCAGACCGTCGAGCATTGGCAACAGGATCTGGATACCTTGGTGCAAACCGGCGTCGGCGGCGCCGATCTCTATCAATTGATCCTGCTGCCAGAGAGCAAGTTGGGTCGTGACGTCAATAAGGGCCTTGTGGCGCCACCACCCGGCGTCGAAGCCAAGACCGAGATGTTCCAGGCCGGGATCGACACCCTAACCCGTCACCACTTTAACCGTCTGTCTGTGAGCCATTGGGGCCGGGACCGACGCGAGCGCAACCGTTACAACCATCTGTCCAAGGCGGGCGCAGATCTGATCCCGTTCGGCTCCGGCGCCGGTGGCCGGATCGCCGGTCACGGCGTGATGACCGAGCGCAAGCTGTGCCACTATCTGGACAAGATCAAGGCCGGCGAAAAGCCTTTGGTAATGATGACTCAGCCCCACGCCGAGCATACCCAACGCTTTGCGCTGGGCGGCGGGTTTGATCTGGGCTATCTGGATCTGGAGCGGCTGGATCGCCTCAGCCCGGAGCCATTGAGCGAGCGCGCCGCACCGCTGTTTCAAGCCTGGCAAGACAACGGCCTCGCCCAGCGCGATGGTCGTTACCTTAACCTGACCGACGCCGGTCAGTTCTGGAACATCAATCTGCAGCAGGCGATCACCGCCTACCTTGACCAACAACTCGAAACCTCTGAGAGCGAGCAAGCCAAAGCCATGAACGATCTGTTTGAGCAAATCAACGTCCTGTCCAAGAAGCAGCCCCTGTCCTCGCTGGCCCAAGTCGGCCGCCAACTGGGCCTGTCCGAGCTGGCCACCGTCCAATCCCTGCCCGTGGCGGAAGCGCGCGTCGTGGATGGTCGTCACTTTGATCGCCTGATGGCCGCGCTCACAGACTTCGGCCCCACCACGACGGTCATCGAAGTGGCCGGTCAGATCCTGGAATACAAGGGCGGCTTCCCGGAAGGCAGCTATGGCCACGGCTTCTACAACCTCAAAGGGGAGCATCTGCGCGGCCACCTCAACCCGAAGGCAGTGGCGAAGATCGCCTTCTGCCAGCGCCCGTTTATGCGCATGGAAACCCGCTCCATCTGGCTGTTCGACGACAAGGGCCAGTGCAGCTTTAAGATCTACCTGGGCCGCGATGAGGATCGCAAACTGCTGGTGGATCAAGTGAACCAGTTCCACGCGCTGGAGGCGGAGTTTTTAACCGCCGATCAAGCCGATGCCATCGACAACAAAGCCTTGCTGCCCGGCGATTCCAGTACCGCATTTGCGCCAAAGCAAACCGCCGACACCCAATGCCCGGACGAGGTCGTTGTTGCCGCTGAGCAGGCCGAGCAAGACGTACCTAAGGTATGTCCGATCAGCGGGTTTAAAGCCGAGGTTCTGGGTCAAGATAGCGCCGCCAATGATGGAGGCCGAGTTCGCCGTTGCCCGATGAAGAGCCTGCTGCGCCTAGGTAGCGGTAAGTAGATCGGGCAAGCCCCCTCTAAATAAACAACGGGCGTGCCAGTGGCACGCCCGTTTTCTTTCCGATTCGCGGAGGTATGCCGCTCTGGCCAACCCCGTCGATCGCGATCCAAGGTTACTGCAGGCCCTCATCGATCCGTTTCATCCTGAGTAGATGTACGGTGACGCAGGCGCAGATCACCCCTAGGCCGATCTTGATCGCCAGCACCGGTGCCAGATAGATGGCCAGGGCGATCCCCGCCCACATGCTCAGTAGCGAAGTCAGCAGCTGTCGTCGGGTCAGGCCCTTGCGCTGCAGGTAGTTGCGCAGATAGGGCCCCAGCAGACGGTTGTTAAATAGCCAGATCTGCATCCGGGCCGACGAGCGGCTGAAACAGAAGGTGGCCAACAACAAAAACGGCACGGTTGGGATCAGCGGCAGAAACACGCCGATGGTACCCGCCACGACCGCCAAGCTGCCCACAGCGATCAACAGATAACGCAGCGGGCCGCGGACGATGCCACGGGCGGCCATCTTCGGCGGCTCAATGTCAGGTGTTGCCAATCTCTTCTCTTCCTCGTCGCTCATACCGTTCAGTGCCAACCGGCCAGTTGCAGCCTTTAGGATGCCCTATCTTGACCCGCCGCCAGCCAACTCTTCACCGTAGCAAACAGCTGGGGCAACACGATAGGCTTGGTGATGTGATCATTCATGCCCGCCGCCAGGCTCTTCTCCCGATCCCCCGTCATGGCGTGCGCGGTCATCGCCACGATCGGCAGGGTATGTCCGGCGGCGCGCAGCGCCTGAGTCGCCTGCAAACCGTCCATCACCGGCATCTGAATGTCCATCAACACCAGATCAAACGACTCGGCATTGACCCGATCAACCGCCTGCTGGCCGTCGCCCACCACGGTAACCTGATAACCCGCACTTTTGAGCAGCTCGGTCGCCACCTGTTGGTTAATGAGGTTGTCCTCCACCAGCAGGATCTTCGCCCCCACCACGGGCTCTTCAGGGGCCACCGGCAGCGCCTCGACCGGACTCTGGCTCTCACTGGCAAAAGCATTCACCACCAAGTCAAACAGCGCAGAAGCCTGGAACGGCTTTTGTAACAAACCGCTGGCCTTGCCTTGTTGCACCTTCTCTTGTATTGGCTGGCCGGAGTAGGCAGTCATCATAATGATCTGCGGCCGACGTGCCAGCGCCCCCTGCGCCACCAGTTCATCGATGGCCGACAGCACATCAATGCCATCCATCCCCGGCATCATCCAATCCAGCAACACCAGATCCGGCTGCAGTTTCTTCAACGCGGTCAACGCCGCTTTGCCACTGTCGGCGGTCTCCACCTGGAAGCGGAAATCCCGTAGGTAGGTGGCGTAGATCTGCAGCGCGCTGTGGTTGTCGTCCACCACCAACGCACTCAAACCATTGAGGGAGGAGGGCAGTACCCGGAGCGCGCTTTCCGGTACCGCCACCTTCTTCGCGGTAATGGTAAAGCTGAAGGTGGTGCCTTTGCCCGGCGTACTCTCCACCTCAATATTGCCCCCCATCATCGCCACCAGATGCTTGGAGATCGACAGCCCCAGCCCGGTGCCACCAAATTGGCGGGTGGTCGAACCGTCCGCCTGGCTGAAGGCGTCAAACAGACGCTTCTGCTGCGCCGGTGAGATCCCGATCCCGGTATCTCGCACCCAGAACTTCAGCGTGGTCCGATCCACTTCGTCGCGCAGATCCTCACAGCCCAGCTCAACCTCGCCCTGCTCGGTAAACTTCACCGCGTTGGACAGCAGGTTAACCAACACCTGCCCCAGCCGCAGCGGATCGCCGCTCAGATGCAGACCGGCACTGACCGGCGCATACAGCAGCAGCTCGATGTCCTTCTCCTGCGCCTTGATGCTGTTGATCGACAACGCATGCTCCAGCACCTTATCCAGGGCAAACTCGGTCTGCTCCAACTCCAGCTTACCCGCTTCGATCTTGGAGAAATCGAGGATATCATTGATGATCCGCAGCAGCGACTCCGCGCTGTAGCGGGCCTTATCGAGGTAATCGGTCTGGCGGTTATCCAACGAGGTGCGCAGGGTCAGCTGCAGCATGCCCAGCACCGCATTCATCGGCGTGCGGATCTCATGGCTCATGTTGGCCAGGAATTCACTCTTGGTGCGGTTGGCCAGCTCGGCGTCCTGCTTGGCCTCAAGCAGTGCCACCTCGTTCTCTTTCTGCTGGGTGATGTCTTTATGGGTGCCCAGCAGACGCAGCGGCTCACCCAGATCATCAAACTCCACCGCGCGGCCGCGCGACAGGATCCAGTGATACTCCCCCCCTTTGCCGCGCAATCGAAACTCGATGCTAAAGGCTTGATCCGGGTGGTCCAGATAGTTATCGATGTAGCTCTCCACCCGCAGGCGGTCATCCGGGTGCATCAGCTCATAATAGGTTTCGATCAGCAGGGGAAACTCATCCGCGACATAACCCAGCATGGTGTAATACGCCGGGTTACAGATCAGCTGATTGGAATCCAGATACCAATCCCACAGACCGTCTTCCACCGCATCCATCGCCAAGTGGTAACGCTGCTCGGAGCGCTTGATCTGCTCCTGCTGCTCCGACTCGCGGGTGATATCGCGCCAGACCGAGATCAAGCCCAGCAGCTCACCGCGGCGGTTGTAAAACGGCAGCCGCAAGGAGTCGAGCAACAGCAACTTGCCGTCGATCTCAACCCGCTCCTGATAGCGCTCAGGCGTGCGGTCCTCCAACAACTGCGCGTCCTCGGCCGCGATCCGCACCGCCCGGGGCGAGGGATCCAGCTCGGTACTCGAGCAGCCAATGATCTCCGATTCGCTGTGGCCCAACATCCGCTCCGCCGCCTTGTTACACCCCAGATAGCGACCGGAGGTGTCCTTGAAGACGATCGCCTCCGGGATGGCATCGATCAAGGAGCGCATCAAGGAGAAATCGCGCTCGCGTCGCTCGTTGGCCAGACGCAATCGTTTGGTGCGCTTGGCCACCAGCTTATCCAAACGGCGGTTCTGCTCGGCCAGATGGCGAGTGTACTGCTGGTTTTCCTCAAAAATACGCGAGATCAGCTCAAACCAGGGCTCCCACCCCGGCTGCAGCCCCTTGGGCGGTGACTGAGGGTGTTGGGCGCTCATCTCCAGATGGTGCAGTAGACGCGCCGCTGGGCTAACAAAGGCACGGCGGGTCAGGTAGTGCACCACAGTGACCAGCACCGACAGTGCCAGGATCACCATCAGGAAGGTGATCTCCAGCTTATCCCAAGCGTCATTAACCAACTCAGATTCTGGCTGCAGGAACAGCACGCGCCAAGGCGCGTTCTCCAGCACCACAGAGCGAACATAATATTCGTTGATCAGGTGGCCGTCGGTGGTCGCCATCAGTGTCTCCAGCGGCACGTTATGCAGTGCCGCGGGGATCTTCTGGCTCAGCTGATAGGTACGAGGCAGGGCCTCCAGATGCATGTCTGGATAGGTCAGGATGTTGTTGTTGTCGTCGAGCAACAACACCGTTCCCTTCACATCGAAGTAGCGCTCGATCTCCTGCGACAACATCGCCAGCTCCAGATCGAGGAACACCGAAGCGATAAACTCATCATTGAGGTAGACCGGGAGCCCCAAGGTGGTGATCAGCTCGCCTTGGGCGTTGCGCCGCACCTCGGTCCAGAACAGCGCCCGCTCCGGGTTACTTTCCGGCTGAGCGTGCTTAAACAGCGGTGAATTGAGGATCCGACGGTTGAAGTTATCGTCGGTTTCGGGCCAGGGAAACACCGACATCATCCGTCGTTTGGAGATGTAGTAGATCTGCGACGCTTTCGGTGCCATCCGCTTGGCCACCGGAAACGACATCGACATCTGGTACAGCATGTCCAGCTCACGATAAAACAGGTCCGAGCGCCCCTCGAGCCGCCCGTAACCGCTGATCCGCCCGATCCCTTCGAAGCTAAGCCCGGTGTCTTTATAGGTGGGCTCCAGCGCGAAATAGTTGCCGGTGCCGTCGAACTGACTGATATCCGGGAAGCGTTCAACGTGGGACATCTCGCCCATGGTCATATGGGTACTGGCAAAATCCCGCAGCGATTCCAATGCATGAATGCTCACATTCAACAGCATTTCGATCTGCTGACTGTGACGGGTAATGTCTTCCCGTTTCTCGACGATCAGCTTCTGCTTCTGGCCGTCGTACACCACCCAGGCCACCACCAGAGACAGGAACACCACCCCCAGATAGGTATAGAACACCGCTTTGTTGTATCGACGCAGAATAGGTAGCTTCACGGAACCGGATAACCTTTGAAAACTTCGCAGGTTCGCAGTGTATCAGAAGGGCCCGGCCCGGACGAAAAGTCCGCTATCAATACGAGAGACAAAGCGCATAGAGGCAGAGGCGAACAGGCACAACACCGAAAGCAAGCGCCTCGGCTCGGGCCATTTAGCCAGCCCTCGCGTTGGCTCCCTCGGTGTTGAGCACAGCATCGTGCTTTCACAGCCCGGCTTGGCACGAGGCTGCACGCTGGCCTACAGATTCTCCTCGGCAAACGACGCCAGCTTGGAGCGCACCACGCCATTGAGATACACATTGGCACTGCCATCGAACATCTTGAAGCGCTCGACCAGATAGGTCAGGCCCGACGTCACCGCCGTCAAGTAATTCGAGTCGATCTGCGCCAGGTTGCCGGAGCACACCAGCTTGGTGCCCTCCCCCATGCGCGTGATGATGGTTTTGACCTGACTCGGGGTCAGATTCTGACACTCATCGAGCAGCACAAAGCTGTTCTGAATGGAGCGGCCGCGCATAAAGTTGACCGACTTAAACTGGATGTTGGCCTTGTCCATGATGTACTGCAGGCTGGAGCTGGGACTCTCATCATGCTTATGCAGCACCTCTAGCGTATCCGTGATGGCCGCCAGCCAGGGCATCATCTTCTCCTCCTCCGTGCCGGGCAGGAAACCGATGGATTCGGCGATCTCCGGGGTATTGCGAGTGACGATAACCCGCTCATAGCGGCGCTGCTCCACCACCTGCTCCAACGCTGCGGCCAGTGCCAGCAAGGTCTTACCCGAGCCCGCTGGACCGGTGAGGATCACCAGATCGATGGTGGGATCCAGCAACGCCTGCATCGCCATGCCCTGATAGATGTTCTTCGGTGAAATGCCCCAGGCGTGATAGCCCATCAAGCGGTCGCGGCCCAGATCGCGCAGGGTCACCTTGTCCGGCGTTAACGCCTTCACCTGACCGCAGAAGTCCTTGCCCTGATCGATCAGGTATTGATTGAGGTAGAGCTGCTCTTCGTCGATCTGATCCCGCGCGATGGTGTGCTCGGTAAACCGGCCGCGCTGCTGACTGTCGACCTCCCCGACCCGCAGCCACAACTCCCCCTCAAGCTCGGCAAAGCCTTTCGCCAGATAGCGGATATCATCCACCAGCTGATCGCTGCGATAATCTTCAACATGGCGCAAACCGGCCCCTTTGGCCTTGATCCGCATGTTGATGTCTTTGGTGACCAGCACCACCGCCTTGTCACGATGGATCTGCTGCAGGTAGAGCGCGGAATTGATGATGGCGTTGTCGTTGTTGTTGCCGGGCAAGGCCACCTGATCTTCAAACTCAACTTGGTGATCAGGGAAGATGGCCAAGGTACCGGCCAGAGAGTTGGGCTCGACGCCGGTCAAGGGAACCCCTTGCACCAGCGCTTCGGGTGACGCACCGCTGACGCAATCTTCCAACGCGCGAATGGCAACTCGGGCGTCGCGAGACACATCCTTTTTGCGGTCTTTGATCTGATCCAACTCCTCCAGCACCGTCATGGGAACCACAACATCGTGTTCATCGAACGAGTAGATCGCGAGGGGTTCGTGCAATAACACATTGGTATCGAGCACAAACAATTTTTTCTCCGCCTGGACCATGGCACCTCCGCTATGCTTTGACCGTTATGTCACATCGGGCGGGGGCGTCTATGTCGCCATCGGATAGGGCGACATTCCGCCCCTCACGAACTTAAACATGACAGATTGGGTAGGCTTTGACCAGACCTAAAACAGACCGAAACCTATGGGTGTCCGCGGCCATAAGTTAGTGTAATATACGCGCCTTTTTCCGCCCCACCCGCTTCACTTCAGGAGTCGTGCATTCTATGTCCTTTGCTTTGGGTCAACGCTGGATCAGCGATACCGAGTCCGATCTCGGCCTAGGTACCGTGGTCGCACTGGAAGGCCGTATGGTCACCGTGCTGTTCCCCGCCACCGGCGACAACCGTTTATTCTCTATCCAGGAAGCCCCGCTGACCCGGGTGATCTTCAACAAGGGCGATGAGATCACCGCCGCCGAAGGCTGGAAACTGACGGTCACCGACATCGAAGAAAACAACGGCTTGGTGACCTACTTTGGCACCCACAGCGAAGACGGCCAAGAGGCCTTCATTCGCGAAACCATGCTGGATCATCAGATCCGCTTCAATAAGCCGCAGGACCGCCTGTTCGCCGGTCAGATCGACCGGATGGAATACTTCGTCACCCGTTACCTGTGCCAGCAACAGCGCCACGCCATGCAGCAAAACCCGCTGCGCGCCCTGCAGGGGCCGCGCGCCGGCCTGATCCCGCATCAGCTCTATATCGCCAATGAAGTGGGCAGCCGTCATGCCCCGCGCGTACTGCTGGCCGACGAAGTGGGTCTGGGGAAAACCATTGAGGCCGGCCACATCATTCACCAGCAACTGCTGTCCGGCCGCGCCGAGCGGGTGCTGATCCTGGTGCCAGAAACCCTGCAGCACCAGTGGCTGGTCGAGATGCTGCGCCGCTTTAACCTGCGCTTCTCCCTGTTTGATGAAGAGCGCTGCATCGAAGCACTGGCCGACTGCGATAACCCGTTTGAAACCGAACAGCTGGTGATCTGCTCGCTCGACTTGCTGCGCAAGAAGCGCCGCTTCGATCAGGCCGTGGATGCGCCGTGGGATCTGCTGATCGTCGACGAAGCCCACCACCTGGAGTGGAGCGAAGACAAGCCCTCCCGCGCCTATCAGGTGGTCGAATCCCTGGCCGAAGAGGTGCCGGGTGTGCTGCTGCTGACCGCCACGCCGGATCAGCTCGGTCACCAGAGTCACTTTGCCCGCTTGCGCCTGCTGGATCCGGATCGCTTCTACGACTACGACGCCTTCCTCAAAGAGGAGCAGGACTACCAGGCCGTGGCCAATGCCGCCGAATCCCTGCTGGAGCAGCATGCCCTGTCCGATAGCGAGATCGCCGCACTGACCGCGCTGCTGTCCGAGCAAGATATCCGCGAGCAGCTCAAGGCGATCCAAGCCGGCGATGACGCCGCCCGCGACAAGCTGCTGCGCGAACTGCTCGACCGCCACGGCACCGGCCGTATGCTGTTCCGTAACACCCGCGCGGGCGTAACCGGCTTTACCGAGCGCAAACTCAACCGCCACCCGGTTGAGCTACCCAAGCAGTACGCCACCGCCATCAAGGTCAACAACATGTTCAGCACCGGCGTGGTGCCGGCCGCGACCCGGGTGATCAACAACCTCTACCCGGAAAAGCTGTATCAACAGTTTGAAGGCGAAGCCGGCAGCGGCAGCTGGTGGCAGTTTGATCCGCGCATCGATTGGCTTATGGCCTTCCTCAAAGACAACCGCAGCAAGAAGGTGCTGGTGATCGCCTCTCAGGCCGCCACCGCCCTGCAGTTAGAGGAAGCGCTGCGCACCCGCGAAGGGATCGCCGCCAGCGTCTTCCACGAAGGCATGTCCATTCTGGAGCGCGATAAAGCCGCCGCCTATTTTGCCCAAACCGAGGGCGGCGCTCAGGTACTGATCTGCTCCGAGATCGGCTCCGAGGGCCGTAACTTCCAGTTCGCCCACGATCTGGTGATGTTCGATCTGCCGCAAAACCCGGATCTGCTCGAGCAGCGGATCGGCCGACTGGATCGGATCGGTCAGACCGAAACCGTACAAATTCACGTGCCCTACATCGACAACAGCGCGCAGCAGCATCTGTTGGACTGGTTCGACAAGGGCATGGACGCGTTTGAGCACAACTGCCATGGCGGCCACCTGCTGCACAATGAGTTCGGCGAAGCGGTGATCGACGTCCTGGCTGGCGAGGTCGATGAACTGCCCGCGCTGATCGAAAACACCGCCGCTCGCGCCGCCGAGCACAAGGCAGCAATGGAAGCGGGCCGGGACCGTCTATTGGAGATCAACTCCAACGGTGGCAAGGCCGCACAAGCGCTGGTGGAGAAGATCGAAGCCGCCGACGACAACACCGATTTCATCAGCTTTATGCTCAAGCTGTGGGATGTGATCGGCGTGCATCAGGACGATCGCGGCGAAAACGCCGTGGTGCTGCGCCCGACCGAACACATGCTGTACCCCAGCTACCCGGGCTTGCCGGACGATGGCGTTTCGGTCACCTTTGATCGTGACACCGCCCTGTCCCGGGATGACTTCCAGTTCGTCACCCCGGCTCACCCCTTGGTGGCCGCCGGGATCGATCTGATCACCAGCTCGGAAACCGGCTGCACCGGCGTCTCCCTGCTCAAGAACAAGGCACTGCCTGCCGGCACCCTGTTCCTGGAGATGATCTACGTCGCCGAGGCCATCGCCCCGGCCGAAGTTCAGTTGGGCCGCTTCCTGCCGCCGACCCCGATCCGTCTGTTGATGGACAAGTCGGGCAAGGATCTGGGACAAAACATCGACTTTGATTCCTTCAACCGTCAATTGGTGCCCATCAACCGCCACACCGGCTCCAAGCTGGTGTCCGCCTCACAAACGGTACTGCATCCGCTGATCGCCGCCGCCGAAGCACAGGTCAAGCCGCTGCTGGCCGCGTTGGTAACCGAGGCAGAGCAGAAGATGGAGTCGGAGCTGGGCAGCGAGCTGGAGCGTCTCAAGCTGCTGAAAACGGTTAACCCCAATATTCGGGATGCGGAGCTGGATGCACTCAGCGATCAGATCAACATGGCCCGCGCCCACCTGGCCCGCGCCCAGATCCAGCTAGATGCCATCCGCCTGATCGTAGTGACGCCGGAGTAACCCCGAAAAAGCATAACGACAAACCCCGCTTTTGCGGGGTTTTTTGTACGATATCAATGCATAACCCGCCTTAGTCCAATCATAATGAGCCCCTCATTCCATGACAGGACGTCACCATGGCTCACCCAGCCCCCCTTTGCACGCTAGCGCTGCTCTGCGCCATCGCCGCCCCACTGTTCGCCCATGACACCATCACGGTTTCCGGCCGTGTAACCGATCGCGCCGGTCAGCCGGTGCCGCGCTGCGATGTGATCTTCAACCCCAGCGCCTTCATCGGTGACGATTCGCTTTACTTCAAATGCGATCAGCAGGGCCGCTATCGGGCCGAGATCCCCGTCGGCCACTACAATTCGCTCTACGCCATCGATCTGCCGGAATACGGCAAAACCCAGTTGGAGTTTTGGGGCTGGAACCTGCAGCTCGATAAGGACGAGGTGATCGATCTCGCGTTTGATACCATCGAGGTCTACTCCCTGGCCGTGTGGGCCTCAAATGGCGGTGCACGCTCAGTCTTTGCCGCCTTTCGGCCCATGCACCTGGCCAGTGCCCTCGCCCCAAACGTCTACCGAAAGCAGATCGAGGGACAGGATCTGGCGATCTTCGATATCACCCCGCAACTGAGCGCCGAGGGGATCCAGGCCAGCATCGATGGCCAGCCGGTTCGGCTGCAAAGCTTTTTCTGGAGCTATGAAGAGACTGGGGCATGTGGTGAGCACGCCACAGCCGGGATCGATCCTGACGAGCCATGCCATATGCCGATGATCATCGCCCAGTTTGAACGGCCCAAGCTGGACGCCGGCAAACACCAGCTGCGGATCCGGCTGACCGACAGCACCACCGGCGAGATCGGCGAAGGGCTGACCCATTTTGTCAGCAATGCGGTGGGATTGGGGTTTTAGCGCTCGACACTGAGCAATGACCGTCATTCGCACTGCTCCAAACCCGCCCCATGCCAAGGGGTTAGATCACAATAAATGCATCTGGCTGACCGATGGACTCCATCTTAACAATCGGTTTTATAACGAACTTCTATCTCACTACCCTGCTGCCAACCTTGTAGAGAGATGAACCGATGAAAACCACCTTAATTGCCATCACCGTTGCTGCCGCGTTTGGCGCCTCCGCGCTCTGCGCCCTAGCGGCTGAGCCGATCCAGATCATTGAGCCCGCCGTGATCACCGAGCCCGCCAAAGTGGAGCTGGGTAAAAAACTGTTCTTCGAGCCGCGTCTGTCCAAGTCCGGTTTCCTGTCCTGCAACAGCTGCCACAACCTGAGCCTGGGCGGGGTCGATGCCATCCCAACCTCCATTGGCCATGACTGGCAGGAGGGGCCGATCAACGCCCCGACCGTGTTGAACGCCAAGTACATGCTGGCACAGTTCTGGGACGGCCGCGCCGCCGATCTTCAAGAGCAAGCCGCCGGCCCGATCGAAAATCCCAAAGAGATGGCGATGGAGCATCACATTGCGCTAAAAGTGCTGGAGTCCATTCCTCAGTATCAGGCGGAGTTTAAAGCGATCTATGGCGAGCAGGGGATCAGCCTGTCGACGGTGACCGACGCCATCGCCGTATTCGAGGAAACCCTGGTGACGCCCAACAGCCGGTTTGATCAGTATCTGGCTGGCGACCATGACGCCCTCTCAGCCGAAGAAAAAGCAGGCTATGCCCTATTTAAAGCCAACGCCTGCAGCGCCTGCCACAACGGTCCGGCGGTGGGGGGCACCAGCTACCAGAAGATGGGATTGGTGCAGCCGTTTGTCACTGACAACCCGGCGCAGGGCCGCATCGATGTCACCGGCAAGGAGAGCGATCGTAACGTCTTTAAGGTCCCAACCCTGCGCAACATCGAGCTGACCTACCCCTACTTCCATGACGGCAGCGTGTGGGATCTGACCGAGGCGGTCAAGGTGATGCAGCAGGTGCAACTCGGTCTGCCGCTGAGTGACGAGGAGGCCGGCAAGATCGCCGCGTTCTTGAAAACCCTGACTGGAGAACAGCCGCAGATCACCCTGCCGATCCTGCCGCCGTCCACCGCCGAAACACCGCGCCCACAGCCATTTGGCCAATAAGCGATGGTGTGACAACCACCCAAGCCTTGCCATTGAACATGGCGGGGCCTTGGCGTTACTTCGCCGCCACCAAATAGCGCTGTAGCTGCTGCCAGATGGCGCCATCCCGCTGCTGTGGCGAGGCGGCGCCATACATCAAGG
This sequence comes from Ferrimonas pelagia, assembly GCF_039543565.1. Classification (NCBI taxonomy): domain Bacteria; kingdom Pseudomonadati; phylum Pseudomonadota; class Gammaproteobacteria; order Alteromonadales; family Ferrimonadaceae; genus Ferrimonas; species Ferrimonas pelagia. Next base: position 21,407 of record NZ_BAABJZ010000079.1, read on the forward strand.
CCCGCTCGCCCCGTTCAACCGGGCTCAGCTCCAGATACAAACGCTGCGGCTTGCCGGTAATAAAGGGTTCGATCCAATCCAGTTGGGCTTGGTAGCCCCCAAGCATGGGGGTCAGCTCCAAGATCACCTGCTCGGGCAGACACTGAGAGTCGTTATCTTGTGCGACGGTACGACACAGGCCCCGGTAATATTGCAGCAATAACTGCTCCACTTTCTCAGCGGTCAGCCGGTCGCTGCTTTCCAGCTCAAACACAAACAAATAACTGAAGAAGTCCTCTGCTTCGGCGTCATACATGCCCGGCGCAAAGCGCAGCTCTTCGACACCGGAGAAGCTCATCTGAGGCGCAAACTCGGGGGGCAGCAAGATCCGCTCGCCGCGCCAATGCGCCGGTTGGGTTAATAGCTCCAAGGTGACGGCCTGTGCCTTGGGCGGATCCACCGCCTCACCCCCTTCCCCAACGGCGGCGAAGACACCAGTCCCAAGCAGAGAGAAAAAGATCCCCGACAGCCATTTGTTCATCTTCATAGCGTCTATCCTTTGACTATCCCGCTTATTGATATGCTTGAAATTACGCCAAAAAGCAAAAAAAAACCGCACTCACCAAGTACCTAGCAACGGATCAGCGGAAAACTCAAACAGGACTTGCTTAGCCAGACGCAAGCGCCTAAGATCGCGGCGGAAAATCTTCTAGGAAACCCTTTATGGACCCCGTTCCCAGTCCCAGGTGGGATTTAAAAAACATAACTAATCAAACAAATAGCTTGGTTAGCAGAGTCCATAACGCCTAGGGATCGCCCCCCTGTGCTGCTCTGCTATCCGTTAACGGAGGTGGAGTATGCAAAAAGCGCAACTTTTTGCCACCCTGAGCGAGTCTCTCGCTGCCAATGATAAGCGCGCTATCCGCGCCGAATTAGATCAAATGCACGCTGCTGACTTTGCGTTAGCGGTGGGCGAATTCAATGCCCCTTTAGCGGCCAAGCTGCTGGATCTGCTGTCCCTGCCGGATCACGCCGAGGTGTTTGCGTATCTGGATCACCAACTCCAGGCCGACATCGCCGCCACCATGCCACGCAATCAGCTGGCTGCGCTGTTCTCACAGATGGAATCCGATGAACGGGCCGATCTGTATAACCAGCTCAGTAAAGAGCAGCAGCAAGCCCTGCTGCCCGGCCTGGCCCAAGCTGAGCGGGAAGACGTGCGCAAGCTGGCGAGCTACCCGGAGAAAACCGCCGGGGCGATGATGAGCTCGGACTACGCCACGCTGCGTAGCCACTGGACCGTGCGCAAGGCCATCCAACGCCTGCGACTGGAAGCGCCCGATAAAGAAACCATCTATCAGACCTACGTCATCGATGGCGATCGTCACCTGGTCGGCACCATCTCACTGCGTGAGTTGATCCTGTCCAATCCGGAAGCCCTGATCGCCGACATCATGCTGACCGAGGTGGTGTTTGTCGAAGTGGCAGAGGATCAGGAAGATGTGTCGGAAAAGATCCGCCACTATGATCTGCTGGCCCTGCCGGTACTGGATACCGCCGAGCGCCTGGTCGGGATCGTCACCTACGATGACGCCATGGATGCGGTGGTGGAAGAAGCCACCGAAGATGCACAAAAAGCCGGTTCGGTAGCCGCGCTGGAAACCACCATGGACCGCGTCAGCTCCTGGGAGCTGTACCGCAAACGGGTTGGCTGGCTGGTCCTGCTGGTGTTTGGCGCCCTGCTCTCCGGCGCCGGCATTGCCCACTTCGAAGAGATCATCGAATCCAACGTCGCTCTGGTGTTCTTTATGCCGTTGCTGGTCGGCAGTGGCGGTAACGCCGGCTCCCAGTCCGCCGCCCTAATGGTGCGGGCACTGGCCACCGGTGAAGTCGAGATGAAGGACTGGGTCAAGGTATTGGGCCGCGAGGTGTTTGTCGCCGGTGCGCTGGGACTGACCATGGCCTTCGCCGTCTTCGGCCTCGGCTTGTTCCGTGGCGGCCCGGAGATCGCGCTGACCGTCGCGCTGGCGATGATCTGCGTGGTCTTGGCCGGCTCTCTGATCGGCCTGTGTCTGCCGTTTATTTTATCGCGCATCAACCTGGATCCGGCCACCGCCTCCGGTCCGCTGGTGACCACCATTGTCGATGCCACCGGTGTGGTGATCTACCTTGGCTTTGCCGCGATGATCCTGGATATCGCGGTCTAGCTCCCAAGCCCGCCCAGCATAAACAAAAAAGCGAAGCCCACAGGCTTCGCTTTTTTGATCATCTCAGCGCCTAATCCTTCAGATCGTAAACTCGGTAGCCGCGCTCAGCCAGACAACGGCGCAGCACCAGTGCTTGCTGTGACGTGGCCTCCCCCGCGCCCCCAGCGGCGCCAAACAGGGAGCCGAACAGACCACCGGCGACCGCACCGACCACCGCGCCCTCCACGCCCTCTTCTAAACCGCCCACCACCGCGCCACCGGCGGCGCCAGCCGCCCCGGCATTGATGGCGCCAACCTTGGCCGCTTCGCCCTTATCGACGGACTCGGCAAAATGCTGGCAGCGGGCATAATCGTGCTGGTACTGCGCCATATCGACGCCATCGAGATCCACCACCGGCTTCTGGTTGTAGGCACAACCGGACAGGGCTGCGGCGGTGATCAGCAGCAGGACAGAAGGTTTCAACATCAGACGCTCCAACGTATTTTCAGACCAAGCGCCACAAATGAGCGCAATTCAATGGCGCGCACTGTACGTAAACCCCACCGTATTTGCACAAAAAAAGGCCGCGAAATGCGGCCTTATTCATCATTTATTCAGCGCAATCGGCCATGACTGGGCTTAGGCGCCCAGCAAGCTCACCGGCTTGGCCAGCACACTGCGCTGATCCACATCCACCTCAGCGATGGTGACCGACAATGCATCCGCCACCTTCAACACCAGCTCACCGTCGTACTGCGCAGTACCGCTGTCCCCAGACAATGCCAGCTTCTTCTTATCGACGCTGACGGTACTGGCCGGAATAAAGGCCACGGCCCCATTCTCCAGCAGACGCACCCGCACACCGCCACGGTTGATGTCGATCACCTCGGCGGCGAATTCGCGCTCGCTGTTGGACTCACTTTTGAGGAAACGGGCGTAAAGCCAGTCGCCGACATGGCGTTCACACATGCGGTGCAATTTGCGCAGTTGCGCCAGTTGCGCCAACAAGGCCTCATCCAAAGGCTGCGTAGGCTCGGTGCCGCTGATCATCGCTTTGAGCAATCGGTGATTGACCATATCCGAGTATTTCCGGATCGGCGAAGTCCAGGTGGCATAGCCCTGCAGGCCCATGCCGTAGTGGGCTTTAGGCTCACCAGCCATTTCGGCAAAACACTGCATCCGGCGCACGCGGGCGTCCAGATAACCGGTCTCCTGCTTGTCCAGATCCCGGCGCAGCTCGCAATAGCCTTCCAGGGTCGCCAAACGCTCGGCGTCGTAATTGAGGCCGTGCTCGGCCAACATCTCCACCACCAGGGCGATCCGCTCCGGATCCAGCCCCGCATGGCTGTTGAATACGCCCTGTTGCAGAGTCGCGCCTAAGCGCTCACCACAGGCCGCGTTAGCCAGGATCATGCACTCTTCCACAATGCGGTTACCGGTGCGGCGCTGATCCACATGGATCGCCAACACATTGCCCATGTCATCCACTTCGAAGCGATAATCTGGGCGATCAGGGAACACCAGGGCATGATCGTGACGCCACTGGGTCCGGGCGTTGGCCAGCGCATGCAGCGCATCCACCTGCTCGGCGATCGCATCCGACTCCGGCACCCAGGCACCCTCAACCCCTTCGAGACGATCGGACACCTTGTCGTAGGCCAGTTTGCCTTGGGAGCGAATGGTGCCGAGGAAGAATTGGGCTGCGCCACGTTGCGCACCGTCGGCATCGATCTCGATGCGAGCACAGAGTGCCGGACGGTCTTCCCCTTCCACCAAAGAGCACAACTCATCCGCCAGCTGACGTGGCAGCATCGGCACGTTATAACCCGGCAGGTACTGGGTATAGCAACGCTTCAGCGCCTCGTTGTCCACTTCGTCACCCGGCTGCACATAGGCGGTCGGATCGGCGATCGCCACCGTCAGCGCCCAACCCAGATCGGTGCTCTCAACGTACAGCGCATCGTCCATGTCCTTAGTGGACTCAGCATCGATGGTGACAAACGGCAAGGCGGTCAGATCCCGTCGCTCAACCGCTTCATCCAGCTGCCAGTTGGCCGGATCCGCCGGCTCAACCTTGGCCAGATCGTGCTTGGCCAGGATCACCCACCATGGCACGTGAGGATCATCGCTCTTCGCCACCAGCTCAGAGATCTCAGCCAGGAAGCTGTTATCGTCCGGGCGCAGCGGATGTCGCTTCAGGTGGGCCACCACATAATCGCCATCCTCAAGCGCCGCCTCGTCCACCGACTTCTTGCAGCGGGCTCGCATGGCGTCTTTCATCATCGGATGATCGGGCACCAGGTTAAGCCGCCCCTTGAACCGCTTAACCCGAGCAATAAAGCGCTCCAGTGCAGGCTCCAGCAAGGTTTCCGGCTCGGCCGAGGTCTTGTCATTTTCGGTGCGCAATACCGCGCTGATCCGATCCCCGTGGACCACCTTCTTCATCATCGGCGGTGGCACAAAGTGGCTGTCGCCCTTATCGGTTTCGACAAAGCCGAAGCCTCGACCGGTGGCTTTAATGGTGCCTTCTACCGTAGGCAGGGTTTCGCGGATCTGCGCTTTCAATTGCTGCAGCAGCGGGTTGTCTTGAAACATCCGGAATGTACCGTCTCTTGCTGGCGTAAACAGACACTGGCCGCCACGAGGGCGGCCAGAAAAACGGCAATTGTACGGGATCTGCGATCAGAGGCCAATAACCATCACGCGGCCCTGCCGCTCAAACGGCGGGATAGCCCTCGAGATCGGGGGTATTGTAAAGGAAAAACAGATAGAGCCAGCCGAGCGGTGGCAACAAGGACAACAGGGCGGCAAACAACGTCCCGAGCAATGGGTACGCCAATTTTCGAAAGCAGTAATAACTGCACAGCACCAAGGTTAACAGCACCAAACTCATGTAGATCGTTACAATCATACGCGACTACTCCTTGTTTTTATTGAATTGATCCGCGCACAGCCACCATACAAAAAAAAGCAGACCAGCTCGGTTCGACCTTGGTCTAATGGCTAGGATAACCCCGTGCCGTCAGGGCGCCCCCTCCCGGCCTCGAGCTACAAGGCGTAACTGCCAGCCCGGGTAAGCCCCAGTCGCTGCGCGGCCCGAACGGCGTGGCTCAAGGCTGCCCTCCACAGCCAGAAACGCCAACCGGCGCAACGTGCGTCAGCCAATAGAAAAAGAGCAGCCTCTTGGCTGCCCTTGTTTATCCGTTGACTTGATTGCGGCATTCGCCTCGACAGAACCCCTGCAGGTTCGCCACCGCGATGTTCAGCAGATTCTGCCGTGCCTCTATGGTGGCCCATGAATTGTGCGGTGAAATGGAGCAATTAGGCGCCGTCAGCAACGGATTATCCCGCTTGGGCGGCTCGCTCGACAACACATCCAAGCCCGCCCCGGCGATCACGCCGTCACGCAGCGCCGCGGCCAGATCGGCCTCCTGCACCAAGCCACCGCGCGCCGTGTTGAGCAAGATCGCGGTGGGTTTCATGGTCGCCAGCAGCGCCGCGTTGACAAATTCGGTGTTGGCCGGGCTCTGCGGGCAATGCAGACTGACCACATCCGCTTCGGCAAACAACTGCGCCAGGCTAACCCAGCGATCGCCCGCGGGCAGATCGGTGCGTTCGGTGCGGGTGTGCACCAGCACCGACATGCCAAAGCCCCGCGCCATGCGGGCCGATGCCTGGGCAATGGCGCCATAGCCCACCACACCAAAACGCTTGCCTGCCAAGGCCGACAGTGGTGCATTCCAGAAACAAAAGTTGGGGCTGTCACACCATTGTCCGGCCTTCACCGCCGCATCATGTTGGGCCAACTTGCTGGTGTGGTGCAACAGGTGGGCAAACGCCATCTGGGCCACCGACTCCGGGCCATAACCGGGCACATTGGTCACCACGATCCCCCGCTCCGCCGCCGCGTCGATGTCCACCACATTGACCCCGGTCGCCAACACGCCGACGTAACGCAACTGCGGCAGCTGTTGCAGCAAAGTCCGATCGAGCACCACTTTATTGGTCAAGAGGATCTCCGCCTGCGCGGCACGCTCGAGCACCTGCTCCGGGGTCGTTCGCGGATACACCGTCAAGGATCCGAGCGCCGCCAGCGGCGCCCAATCCAGATCCCCTGGGTTTAAGGTTTCACCGTCCAAGACCACAATGGAACGCATGGGATTGGGTTGCACTTCGAGCACTGCCACAGCCTGTTTATCCTCTTTATGTCACAACGTCTCGCCGCTCAACGGCGCGTTTAGAACCAGATCCGCAGACCCAGCGCGTAATTCATATCGAAATCGCCCGCATCGCCAAACATCACCGTCGGCGTCGCCTCGCCGAACAACTCGACGATCCCGGCACGTGCCGACAAGCCAACCTTACCACGCACCCCGATCGGTGCATTGCTGTTGTCGGACACCTGACCGCCCAGGCCGAAGTACATATTCGGAAACTCACGGGTGGTAAAGCGACGATCCAGCGACACCTCAAATTGATCCACCGCCACGCCAATATCCCAGCGATTGACGCCGATGCTGACCCCTTCCTGGCTTCCAAGTTGGTAACCAATGCCAAGATCGGCCTTGGCCACCGCCGGGATCAGCAACATCATCAACAGGGTAATCGCGGCAACTGCTTGTTTCATTCTTTTCTCCACAACAAAAAGCCCGTCACACAGAGTGATGGGCGAACACTACCTAAAGACAAAACGGTTGAAGCAGGCAGAAACTGAACCCTTTGGTCGGATCGACCGTCGTTGGCCTGCACAAACATCGATGCGCGAAGCCGGAGTCAGCGGCGCAAAACGCCTGCGACGATCGAACCCTTTTGCCATCCCCTGCGTAGACAGCAGGGATGAATCAAACTCAGCCAGTGTAAACAAGCGACCGGGCCAACAACAGCGGCGATAGGAGAGAGTGTGAAATTAAACCGGATAGAGTGGTGGGCAATGAATAATCCAGTACGGGGCTGGTGGCAGCAACGTGTTGAGGTACCAAGATTGCTGGCACTGGGCGGGCGCTGCGACGGCGCAACGGCACTGGAGATCGGCGGCGGCCAAGGCCTGGGCGCGCAGTTGATCCAACAAAAGTTCGGTGCCGATCAGGTACTGAGTATCGATCTGGATATGACCATGTGCCGGCGCGCCCTGCGACGCACTGCATCGCAGGGCCAGCGCCACATCGCCCAAGCTGACTGCACCCAGTTGCCACTCGCCGATGCCCAGTTCGATGCTTTATTCGACTTTGGCGTGTTGCACCATGTCCCTAATTGGCAGAGCGCAGCGGCCGAGATCACCCGAGTAGCTCGTACTGGCGCCCAGCTCTACACCATGGAGATGTATCGCGATTTTATTCAACACCCCATCTGGAAGCGCGTCCTAACACACCCGCAAACCAACCGCTTCGATCATCAAGAGTTCATTGCCTGCTGGCAACAGTTGGGCTGGCGCCTGACCGGTCAACATAGGTTGACCCAAGGCATGGGATGGTCAACCTTTGTCAAAACCTAACGCCGTAGCCAGCCCACTTCGGTTCATAAAAGCCAAGCAACTCACGCGGCTTAGAAACGGATCATCAGCCCGGCGTTGGCTTGGCTTTGCAGCATCGCTTTCCCCTCAACCCGTAAGTGACAGCCATCGGTCTCACTGCCATTGCACACCAATGCGCTGGAGTTATCCATCATGGTGGCGTAGCCGCGAATATCGGCGTAAACCGCCAGGTTGCGCCACAGCAGGTAGCGTGCACCGATCCCACCTCCCAACGAAAAGCGGGTTTCGGCGGAGAAGTCGGCGTCCGGCACCAGACGGGTCACCCCGACACTGGCGGTGACATAGGGCTCAAACTTGCCCCGTGGGAAGAACAGCGATCCGCCCAGATGATAGTAATCGACGTCCAGGTTGACGCCGGTGCTAGCGCCAAAGTCCCCCTCTTTAAACTGAGTGCTCTGCCGATTCATCATCAGGTACACATTGCCGGGATCATGGGTTTCGATCCCCAGCATCAAGCCATAGCTGGCATCATCAAGCGGCTTTAGCGTGCCCAGATCCTGACGGTCTTCCTCGGGCTGTCGCTCGGTGACATCCAGCTCCCCGCCCGCGTTATAGCCGGCCATGGGGGCAATGAAGTAGGTGCGCTCCGCTAGGGCGGGCGCGCTGACACTCAGTGCCAACAAGGTCGTGCATAGAAAGCGTTTCATCATCGATCCTTATGATCTTTCCGCCCGGAGTCGTTCCCAGGCGGATTGTATGTCCTGACTCTTTTGTTGTGCCACGCTGGCCATCTCCGGCGGCAATCCCTGACTGGCCAGCTTGTCCGGGTGGTGCTGCGCCATCAGCTTACGATACGCCCGCTTGATGGTGGCCAGATCGTCCGTCTCATTCACCCCGAGGATCTGACAGGCATCGCCCCGGGTCATGCCCTGACTGCGTCCATGTCGTTCACCCTTGAGCATGGCGATCAGCCGATCCAGCTCAGCCTCTGAAAAGCCCAACTCGGCACAAATGGTGCTCAGCAGGGCGCGCTCACGCGGATCCAGCACGCCGTCCGCCAGCGCCGCCTGCAATTGGATCTCCACAAACATGCGCGCCAGATCACGGCGAAAGCGCAAACCGGCGTTCAGTTGCCTTAGCCGCTGACTCAACGGGTAATCCGTCGATTTACCGTCCCGGTACGCTTGCTGGGCCGCTTTACGCGCCGCCCCGCGCAGTCCGATCTGATCCATCAGCCGCGACGCCAAGGCGATGTCCTGCTCCGTCACCCGCCCGGTACTTTTGGCCATGTGGCCCATGACCGCAAAGGTGGTATGGAAAAACGGATTAGGACCCCGGCGCCGATCAAACAAGCGGTGCCCCAGGTAGGCCCCCAACAGGGCACCGAACCATTTCCCCAATAAAAAGCCGATCCCGGCACCGATCAGCTTACCCCAGATCTTCATTCAGTCGACGCTCCAGTGCCGTTAATCGTTCGGGTGTGCCCACGTCACACCAGTAGGTTTTGATCTGCTCACCGCTGATCCGTCCTTGTGCCATCGCGGCGCGCAGCAATGGCGCCAGCCCAAACCGGCCGGGTGCGCAATCGGCGAACAGCTCGGGGCGCAACAGGGCGCATCCGGCGTAAGTCAGCCGCGGCTCCCCCTCATCGACAACCCGTCCGGCCTCGAGGTGAAAGTCGCCGGCCAGGTTATGGGAGGGATTCGCCACCAACAACAGGTGGGCCAGATCCCCCGGCGCCAACGCGGGCAACGCCGCCCAATCGTGCGGGCAGTACACATCGCCGTTGATCAGCAGAAATGGCGCCTCGCCCAACAGGGGCAGGGCCTTGAGGATCCCACCGCCGGTCTCCAGCGCACTGTCGCCCTCATCGCTGTAGTGCAGCGTCATCCCCCAACGGGCGCCGTCCCCTAGGACGGCGGGGAGCTGCGCGCCGAGCCAAGCATGGTTGATCACCACGTCACGTACGCCCAATCGCGCCAACGCCTCGAGGTGGTACTCGATCAGCGGCTTGCCCCGAACCGGCAACAATGGTTTTGGGGTGTGATCGGTCAGCGGTCGCATCCGCTCCCCCCGCCCTGCGGCCAAGATCATCGCCTTCATCGTACCGCCTCCAAACGTGGCAGTACCGCACTCGCCAGGAACGTCGCCAAGGCCGATGTTTCCGGATAGCGCGCCCCAATGGTAATGATGTAGTTCAACACCCGCGGCAGATCGGCCAAGTAAGCGGAGCGGCCATCTCGGTGGTGCAGTCGGGCGAAGATCCCCGCCGCCTTGAGGTGGCGCTGGATCCCCATCAGATCGAACCACCGCTGAAATTGCGCCAAAGTCACACTGTCCGCCAGCACGCCGGCCTGCTTGAGCGCCGCGACATGTTGTGCCAGTAAGCGCTCGATCTCGGCCTCAGGCAACACCAGATAACAGTCGCGCAGCAGGGAGACCGCGTCATAGCTGATCGGGCCGCGCAGGGCGCCCTGATAGTCGATCAGGGCCACCGCTCCCTCAACCACCATAAGGTTGCGGCTGTGATAGTCACGGTGGATCCCGCACTGCGGTTGACTCAGCGCATTGTCGATCAGCGCTTCGGCGGCCGCAGGCCACAGGGCCTGCCACTGTGCGTTATCCAGAGCATCCAGGTGCTGCCCCAACAACCACTCAGGAAACAACGCCAACTCCCGCTCCAGTAAGGCCCGATCGTACCGGGGCAGCGGCCCTTGCGCCGTGCTTTGCACCTGGGCGATCTGCGGCAGCAGGGCCAGCGCCTTGCCATACCACGCAGCCGGTTGCGCCGAGGTAAACTCATGATAGATATGCCGATCGCCCAGATCCTGCAGCGCCATAAAGCCCAGCTCGAGATCCTGCGCCAAGATAGCCGGCACCGGTAGGCCCGCCGCGGCATACGCCTCGGTCACCGCAATAAATGGACGGCAATCCTCCTGCTCAGGGGGCGCATCCATGGCGATCTCACTGTGTCGCCCTCGCTGATAGCGAAAATAACGACGAAAACTGGCATCGGCAAAGATCGCCTCCGGCTCGCTGCATTGCGCCCCGCGCTGAGCCAGCAGCCAGTCGGTCAATTGCTGTTGGCGGACATCCTTTGACATGGCCTCTCCGAATGGTCGAATGAACAATTTTGCTTTATCATACCAAGGTTTTGCTGCCCAAATTGAACCGTCTCCGGTCATTGTGGGTCTGAGCGTTTAATCGCGGATCGAGCCGGTCTGCGCAGATCCACCACTTGTGTTAACGATTTAGGGACATAATGCGCTTTCCCCTTGCCATTGCGATATGCTGTGCGCCGATCACCGGCTGGTCCCAAACTCAGGACGAACAGCCCGTCACCACCGAGCAGCACTGTGTGGTTCGCCTGCCCAGCGAGTCCCGCAGCGACGCCGATCTGTCTTCTCGGGATGACACCGATCCGACCATCCACGTTTCTGCCGACAGCAGCGAAGCCACAGCCGGTCAGGCCGCCCGTTTTCAAGGCAATGTCAATCTTATCCAGGGATTGCGCGAGATCCAGACCGAGCGGGCCGAAGTCAGCCAGGAAACCGGCACCTTTTCCGCCGACGGCGGCCTGATCTACCAAGATCCGGCCGTGATGATCAAAGCGCAATCGCTCACCGCCGACATCGACGACAATCAGGCCGAATTGACCCAAGCCCAATACTGGCTCAATGGCCAGCAGGTACACGGCAAGGCAGAAAAGCTGCAGATCCTCGGTGAAGACAGCATGCTGCTGGAGGGCGCGACCTTCACCACCTGCCCTCAGGACGATCCGGACTGGCTGCTGCAAGCCAAAACCATCACCATCGATGCCGAAGAGGAGTGGGGCGAGATCTGGCATGCCAAGGTCAAGATCTTCGATGTGCCGGTGTTTTATGTGCCCTACATGACGGTTCCGGTCTCGGATAAACGCAAGACCGGTTTCCTGATCCCGGATTTCAGTACCAGCTCGAAAAACGGCGTCGATGTCTCCGTCCCGTTTTACTGGAACATTGCCCCCAACTTCGATGCCACACTGACCACCCAGATGATGAGCTCACGCGGCTTATTCCTCAAAGGGGAATCCCGTTACCTGCAACCTTGGGGCGAGGGCAAGATCAATCTGGAGTACATGGGCAATGACCGTCTACTGGAGGACAACAGCGATCGTTACATGCTCCACTTTGAGCATGGCGGCAAGCTGACCGATCACTGGCGCCTGTACGGTAATTTCACCACCGTCAGTGATGACAACTACTTCAGCGACTTCAAGTCCTCGGTTCAAGCGTCCACCGACAACCAGATCAGCCGGGAGGGCGAGGCGTCCTACTTCACCGACTTCTGGAATGCCTCGATCAAGGTGCAGGACATCGAGGTACTGGGCGACACCAAGAAGCCGTTTCAGGTGATGCCGGCACTGAGCCTCAACTACTATCAGCCTGGCCTCTACGGACCGGTGGATTTCCACTTCAATACCGAGCTGACCCGTTTTTCCCATCAGGAAAGCAGTCAGATCAACGCCACCCGCTGGCATGTTGAGCCGACGCTGACCCTGCCCTACCAGATCCCAGCAGGCAGCCTCACCACTGAGTTAAAGCTGATGCAAACCTGGTACGAGCAGGACGATCCCACCGGCCAGTACGACGACTTTGTCAGCCGAACCCTGCCGCAACTGCAGATCAACGGTAAGGTCAATTTCGAGCGAGATCTCACCTTCGCCGGCCAGCCGTTCCTGCAAACGCTCGAGCCTCAGATCCAATACCTGTATGTGCCTCATACCGATCAATCCGATATCGGTCTGTACGACACCGCCTTGTTGCAGGAAGACTACTACGGCCTGTTTCGTGATCGTCGCTACTCGGGCTTGGATCGGATCTCCGATGCCAATCAGCTGACCGTGGGCCTCTCCACCCGCTACCTCGACAGCATCAACCGCGAGCGCGCGCAGCTGGCGATCGGCCAGATCTTCTATTTCGACGACCCCAAGATCAGCCTTGATGGCAATGAGGAGATCCCGGAGCGTCAATCCAACTCGGCCCTCGCAGCCGAGCTGCAATTGCGCGCCTCCGAGCGTTGGTTCCTGCGGGGCGGTGTTCAGTACGACACCAATGCTGGCTCCACCAATCGCAGCGAGGTGTTGCTTGACTACCGCGCCAATGACGACAACCTGGTGCAGCTGTCTCATCGCTATGTTCCAGCGTTGGGAACGGACATCGATGGCCAAAGTATCGACATCAGCCAAGCGGGGATCCGAACCTCCTGGGCCCTGACCGACAAGACCTACTTTGTCGGCAACTGGTATTACGATATGAACCTTAACCGTTCGGTTGAGTCCTATGCAGGGATCCAGTACGAATCCTGCTGCTGGGCAATACGACTGGCGTATCATCGCCACCTGAACACCAACTACGACGATCAGGACTTCACGACCATCAGTCCAAATAACGAGTTTGACAGCGGTCTGTCACTCAAATTTGTACTGAAAGGGCTGGGCTCGACGGGCCCACTGGGCGTCCGTGACATGCTCAATGAAGGCCTGTTTAACTACCGCAAACCTTATTACCTGCGGAATTGATCACAACGACTGTGGTAGAGTGCAAGCACTCGGCCAGGGCGCATATGCCGCCGATTTTGCCAGGATGGATTGGATAAATGAAACTTCGTAACACACTGATTGGAATGCTATTTGCCCCAATGATGGCCAGCGCTGCACCTCAAGTGCTGGACCAGGTTGCGGTACTGGTCAACGACGGCATCGTACTGGAAAGCGAGGTCAACGAACGCGTCGGCTCGGTACAGCGCAGCGCCCTGCAATCGGGACAACAGCTTCCCTCAGATACCGCACTGCGCACTCAGGTCATGGAGCGCCTGATCATCGAAAGCCTGCAGCTGCAGATGGCCGAACGCATGGGCCTGGTGATCAGCGACATCCAGTTGGACCAAACCCTGGAGAACATGGCCGGCGAGCAAGGCATGTCCGTCGCCGAGATGCGCGCCGCCATTGAAAGCGAAGGCGGCAACTTCGCGGCCTATCGTGAAGAGATCCGCAATGAGATCACCATCGGCCAAGTGCAACGCATTCAGGTGCAGCGCCGCGTGCAGATCAGCCCGCAGGAGATCGATACCCTGGTCGCCCTTATTCGCGAACAAGGCCTGGAAGGCGCGGAATTCCACGTCGGTCACATCCTGATCGACGGCAGCGAAGATGAAGACGCCGCCCGCGTTCGCGCCGACCGCGTCATGGTCATGCTCAATGACGGTGCCGACTTCCGTGAAACCGCGCTGGCCGCCTCGTCCGGCCCCAAAGCGCTGGAGGGCGGCGACTGGGGCTTTATGAACATCAACGAGATGCCCACCCTGTTCGCCGAAGTGATGGGCGACGCCAATAACGGTGACGTCATCGGCCCGATCAAAAGCGGCGCCGGCTACCATATCCTGACCGTGTTCGATACCCGCGGCGTTGAAGTGCAGGAAGTGGCTGAGATCAACTCCCGCCATATTTTGCTGACGCCGTCGCCGATCCTCAGCGAAGAGATGGCCAAACAGATGCTGGAAGAGTTCCTGCAGGACGTCAAAGCAGAGCAGGCCGACTTTGCCGAGCTGGCCAAACAGCACTCCGACGATCCGGGCTCTGCGGTTAAAGGCGGCGAGCTGGGCTGGGCCGATCCCAATATGTATGTGCCCGAGTTCCGTGACACCCTGCAAAGCCTTGAGATCAACGAATACTCCGCCCCCTTCCGCTCCAGCCACGGCTGGCACGTGGTGCAGCTGCTGGATCGACGCACCAGTGACGCCACCGAGAGCTTCAACACCGATCGCGCCTATCAACTGCTCTATCGCCGCAAATTTGGCGAGCAGGTCACGGCCTGGCAAGACGAGATGCGCGCCGGCGCCTACGTTGAAGTGATCGAGCGCAATCAGCGGGGCGGCCGTCGATGATCCCACGCATCGCCATTACACCGGGAGAGCCGGCCGGGGTCGGGCCGGATCTGACCATCGAGCTGGCCCAGCATGACTGGCCGGTGGAGTTGGTGATCTGCGCCGATCCCGATCTGCTGCAACAACGGGCCAAACAACTTGGACTGCCACTGAGCCTGCGCCCCTATCAGCCAGGCCAACCCGCCCAGGCCCAGGTGAAAGGCAGTTTAACCATCGCCCCCACGCCACTGGCTCAGCCCGTCATCGCCGGCGAGCTCAACGAAGCCAATAGCGCCTACGTAGTGGAAACCCTGCGCTTTGCCAGCGAGCACAATCTGGCAGGGGAATTCGATGCAGTAGTGACAGGGCCGGTCCATAAAGGGATAATTAACCAAGCCGGTGTGCCGTTTTCCGGTCATACCGAGTTCTTTGCCCAACAGGCGGGCTGTCAGGATGTGGTGATGATGCTGGCCACCGAGGGACTGCAAGTCGCCTTAGTGACCACCCACATCCCGCTGGCCTATGTCGCCAAGGCGATCACCGCCGAACGCCTCGACAAGGTGATCCGCATCCTGCATGCGGATCTGACCACCAAGTTTGGGTTGAAACACCCCAGGATCTTAGTTTGCGGCCTCAACCCCCATGCCGGGGAGGGAGGCCATCTGGGTCGGGAAGAGATCGAGATCATCGAGCCGACCTTAGATCAACTGCGTAACGAAGGAATGTTGCTGACCGGACCGCTGCCCGCGGACACCCTGTTTCAGGATAAATACCTGGCCAATGCCGATGCGGTATTGGCCATGTACCACGATCAGGGCCTTCCGGTGCTAAAATACAAAGGGTTTGGCAAGTCGTTAAATATCACGCTTGGTCTACCCTTTATCCGTACCTCAGTCGATCATGGCACCGCTTTGGATCTCGCTGGCACAGGCCAGGCCGATCCCGGCAGCTTCCATGTCGCCTTGAACAAAGCCATCGAGCTGGCGAGCAACCAACATTCATGAGTAATAATGTCCACTTGGGCCACCGCGCCCGGAAACGCTTTGGTCAGAACTTTCTGCACGATCACAACGTCATCGACGGTATCGTTGCGGCCATTGCCCCAGATAACGACCACGTGATGGTTGAGATCGGCCCAGGTCTTGGCGCACTGACCGAGCCCGTTGCCGATCAAATCGAACAACTCAACGTGGTTGAGCTGGATCGCGATCTGGCCGAGCGCCTGCGCCATCAGCCCGGCTGGGGGCGTAAGCTCACCATCCATGAAGGCGATGCCCTGAAGTTTGATTTCAATCAGCTGGCTGAGCCGGGCAAACAGATGAAAGTGTTCGGCAACCTGCCGTACAACATCTCCACGCCGCTGATGTTTCACCTGTTTGAAACCGTCGATAACATCCATTCCATGCACTTTATGCTGCAAAAGGAAGTGGTCAATCGTCTGTGTGCCGGACCCGGTCACAAGAACTACGGTCGCCTGACCGTCATGGCGCAGTACTATTGCCGCGTGATGCCGGTACTGGAAGTCGGCCCGGGTTGCTTTACGCCGCCGCCGAAAGTCGACTCTGCGGTCGTACGCCTGATGCCTTACGCGGAAAAACCGCACCCAGCGGATGAGCTGAAGGTACTAGAGCGCGTCGTCGCCACCGCCTTTACTATGCGCCGCAAAACCCTGCGTAATAACCTCAAGGGTGACTTGAACGACGAAGAGTTTGCGTCATTGGGGATCGATCCCGCCCTGCGTCCAGAGCGGATCAGCGTGGCCCAGTATGTCGCCATGGCCAACCTGATCAGCCGTCGTAAAGCGGGTTAATCGGCCCGGCTTGGTGCGGCACACAAGGAGTACTCGTTACGATGCTACCTGAACAACCGCTGCGCATTCACGTCGACTGCCATTATGTGCCGGAGCACTCCGATCCGGCACAGCATCAATACCTATTCCACTACACCATCACCCTGCGCAACATCACCGACAGTCCGCTCAAACTGGAGCGACGCCAGTGGCTGATCACCGACGGTGATGGTCAGCAAAGCCAGGTCGAAGGTCCCGGCGTGGTCGGCGAGACCCCGACGATCGCCCCGGGTGCCCAATACCGCTACACCAGCTCCGTGCTTTTGCCCACCCCGATCGGTACCATGCAAGGCTTCTACACACTCCGCTGTGGCAGCAAAGAGGTACGGGCCGTGATCGATCCCTTCACCTTACGTCAGCCCGGCGCCTTACATTAGAGAGCTATGGCTAAATATTTTGTTGGCGACATTCAGGGCTGCTATGCCGAGCTGGCCCGCCTGTTGGATGCCGTGCGGTTTGATCCAGCGAAAGACACCCTGTGGGGCTGTGGCGATCTGATCGCCCGTGGCCCCGGCTCCCTTAAGGTGTTGCGCCTGTTCCGAGAGCTTGGTCCAGCTGGCCGTACTGTGCTGGGCAACCACGATCTGCACCTGATGGCGGTCGCCGCCGGCCTCAAGCGCTCCAAACCCAAAGACCAGCTGCAAGCCCTGCTGGACGCCCCGGATCTGGCGGATCATATCCACTGGTTGCGCCAGCAACCCCTGCTCAAGCACTTCCGCAAACGCGCTGTCCTGCTCAGCCACGCCGGACTTCCGCCCCATTGGAGCCTGACGACCGCACTGCAACGCGCGCAGGCGGTTTCCGACACCCTCAAGCAGGATAACTACCTGCATTTCATCCGGCAGATGTACGGTGAAAAGCCGGACTGCGACACGCCCACGCTGAGCCCGCTTGAGCAGCAGATCTACACGGTCAACGCCCTCACCCGCATGCGCTTTTTGCATCCGGACGCGCGACTGGATTTCGCCTGTAAAACCGGCCCAGAGCACTCAATGGGCCTGGTTCCTTGGTTTCGCTATCCCGGCCACATCCTACTGCAGAGTCACCGCGTGGTGTTTGGCCACTGGGCCGCACTGGAAGGCCGATGCGACCACCCAAATGGTCGGGCATTGGATACCGGCTGCTGCTGGGGCGGCAGCCTGACCCTCTGGCGCATGAAAGACGAACAGTATTGGCACCAACCCCCCCTGACGGATATCGAGCCGAACTAGCCGTCAGCCCCGGAATCCCCTGTGTTTATTGTTATTTCTTGATAACATGACGGAAACAACAAGGACGCGCGGATTCAGGGAGTGGATATGAGGGCAACCATTGCACAGAGGATCATCGGTGGCTTTACGTTGGTAACGCTGCTTTTGATCGTGCTCGGCGGGACATCGCTACTGAGCATGGATACTGTCGGGGATCATACCCGCAGCTTCCAAAATTTTTCATTGCCGGCCAAGGATGGCGCCAATGCTCTTGAGCGCTTGCTGGATGCTGAGCAGTTAGCGCTGGTCAGCACCTACCACAGCGCAACCCAGAGCCAACATCAGCAACACACCGAGGCACTGCAAGAGCATCATCAACAAGCGCAGATCGTCGCAACACAGCTCAGCGAATTACTGGCGCAGCAACCGATCCCCAGCCAGCAATTGCAGCAGATCCAGACGCTGTATCAAACCTACTGGCAGCAGTCGCTTCTGCTGCAACAGGCCAAAGCCCGCGCATTGCAGCAACGCGATACACTGGTGATCGCGCTGGAGCAACTCGAGCAGCAGGTCGACGACACCAGCGCACTACTGATGGATGTGATGGATCTGGAGTACTCCGAACAGGTCAAAGAGCAGGCGTTAGCCAGCCACGCCAATCTGCTCGACACCAATATCAACGGCCTGTTTACCAGCACCCTTGAACTCCCCTCCCTAACCGAGCTCAGTGCCATCGAGACCCTGCAAGGCGAACTGGCCTATCTGCTCAGCAGCACCTCGTTACTGCAGCAGGAGATGGCGATCGTGGGGCAAGAGCAATCGGCTATCGACACCGAGACACTGAACCAACTGAGTACCCGTCTCGATAGCATCAGACAAAACTACGATGACGCCAGCGGCCTCCTGAACCAGCAGCGACAGGGGATCCAAGCCCAGCAGCAAGCCACCCAGTCCCTCACCACAGCCGAGCAAGAGTTAGCCCGCCTACGTCAAGCGCTCGACCAACTCAATGAGCAAGTGATCCAGATCAGCGAACAAGCCGAAGCACAGGCACTGGACGCCATAAACAGCGCCGCCACCCGCACCTGGCTACTGATCATTTTATCCCTGCTGATCGCCGTCACCGTCGCCTACCTGACCATCCGCGCCATCACCCGACCGCTCAAGCAGGTCAACAATGCTCTGGCAGTGCTGGCCAAAGGCGATCTCACCGAACAACTGCATTATCCGCACCGCGATGAGTTTGGTCGCCTGGTCAACAACATCAACAAGCTGGTGGCGAATCTGCGTAACCTGCTCCAGTCGATCGCCGATCGCTCCAACCAACTGGCCACCGCCGCGGAGGAAACCTCGGCGGTTACCGCCCAAACCACCTCTGGGATCCAGGAGCAACGCAATCAGGTTGAACAGGTGGCCAGCGCCACCAACGAGCTATCCGCCTCGGCTTCGCAAGTGGCCACCAACGCCAGCGACACCCTAGGGGAGATCAAGCTCGCCGACGAAGAAGCCCAGCGGATCCGTCAGCTTTCGGTCGAGAACGGCGAGGCGATCCAGTTGTTGGCACAAGAGGTCAAAAAAGCCGGTGAAGTGATCAACCAACTGCATGCGGACAGTGCCGCGATCGGTGGGATCCTGGATGTGATCCGAGGGATCGCCGAACAAACCAACCTACTGGCGCTCAATGCCGCCATCGAGGCCGCGCGGGCCGGCGAGCAGGGCCGCGGCTTTGCCGTCGTGGCCGACGAGGTGCGCTCACTGGCGTCCCGCACCCAGGCCTCCACCGCCGAGATCCAGCAGATGATCGAGGTGCTGCAACAAGGTGCACAACAGGCGGTTGGCGTGATGCAACAGGGACAACAGCAGGCCAGCGACAGCGTCGACAAAACCGATCAAGCCTCCGAGATGCTGGCCGCCATCGCCCAAGCAGTCGAGCGGGTGTATGGTGCCGGCGAGCAGATCTCTCGGGCGGCGCGTGAGCAGGATCAGGTGGCGCAGCAGATCTCTGACCGACTGGAGCAGATCGCCGGGATCTCCGCCGAGACCAGTGCCGGTGCGGTGCAGACCGCGACCTCAAGCCAGCAGGTGGCGCAGTTGGCCGAGGAACTGCAAAGCGAGGTACGTCGCTTTACCCTCTGAGTCCAACCCAAAGCAGCAAGGCGGCCCATGGGCCGCCTTGCTGCTTTGGGGATCGGGCCCCCTACTCGTCGTGGGCCCGATAGGATATTTCACTGGCGATGACCGACTCGGCGTGGCCATTGCCCTGTGCCCACTCCAGCACGGTTTTGCCATCGGGCTCCGGCGCGATCAATACCCGCTTCGGCACCTGCTTGGCGATAAAAAACCCCACATCCTCGGCACCATTTACGTAACTGTTCACCCGAGTGGACTTGACCTTAGATCATGAGGCCTTCTGGTATCGGATACGGACGTTGCTCGATACAGGCTCGAGTGATCTGTTGAAGCCACTCCAGTGGATTGAGTTTCAGCCGC